>JANPAO010000314.1:0-4728 GCA_031429955.1 Phenylobacterium sp.
TGGCCGAGCGGCTGCTGGAGACCACGCGGCTGTCGGTGGAGGAGGTCGCCCGCCGGGTGGGCTATGCCGAGCCCTCGACCCTGCGGCGCCTGATCCGGCGGGAGTCGCGGCGATCACCGGCGGAACTGCGGCGGACGGCCCCGACCTGAGGCCCACCCAGGTCTTGCAGATTGATGACCTACCCGTCACCTTTGAGCGGCATGTGACGAGGACAACGATCATGACCAGCCAGCCCCTCCCCAATATGATCGACCTGACGCCGCTGAACGAGAGCTACCGGCTCGATCCGCACGCCATGCTGGATGACCTGAGGACCCGGTGTCCCGTGCTGCGCGACGAGCTGTCGGGCAATGTGATCCTCAGCCGCTATGCCGATGTGCGGGCCATTGTCTCGAACCGCGACCTGTGGCGCGATCCTCTGAGGGCGCAGGGCGGTGGCATGATGCAGCGCCAGCAGGTGGCCAATTATGACCCCAACCTGCCGCGCACCAGCCAGGCCAGCATCCTGACCCTGGACGACCCCGACCACGGGCGCATTCGCCAACCCCTGTCCCAGGCCCTCTATGCGCGGGTGGCGCGCTTCCGCCCCGAGGTAGAACGGATTGTGGGCGAGACCCTGGATCGGCTGGCGGGCCAGACCCGGTTTGATCTGATGGACGGCTTTTGCGTGCCGATCCCCATTGATGTGATTGCCGCCATCCTTGGGGTGGACCATGACCGGCTGGTGGAGTTCCGCGCCTGGTCAGAGGGCACGATCCAGGGGCTAAATCCCTTCCGAACCCCTGAGCAGACCGCCCAGATGGAAACCTCGAGCCTGGCCCTGAACGCCTATTTCACGCAGACGATTGCCGCCCGCCGCCTGGAACCGCGTGATGATCTGATCAGCGACATGACCCGGCTGCAGGGCGAGGGGGCCGACCTCAGCGACGACGAGCTACGGATCAACCTGACGGCCCTGCTGGTGGGGGGCAACCTCACCACCACCGACCTGATCGGCAATGCCGTGCGCCTGCTGCTGCTCAATCCCGCCGAGCTGGCCAAGCTGAAGGCCGACCCCAAGATCATCAATGCCCTGGTGGAGGAAGTGCTGCGCTATGACCCGCCGGTGGATGGCACCGGCCGGGTGGCCTCCAGCGACATGGAGGTGGGCGGCTGCCCGGTGACCCAGGGCCAGTCGATGACGGTGTGGCTCAGGTCGGCCAACCGCGATCCGGAGGTCTATGAAGATCCCCACCGCTTTGACGTGACCCGCAAACACAAGCCCCATGTGGCCTTTGGCGGCGGTGCCCACATCTGCATCGGCGCCCCCCTGGCCCGCCTGGAGGCCCAGGTCGCCCTGACCCAGTTATTTGATCGGTTCCCAGACCTCAAACTGGCCGATCCCGACGCCATCCCCCAGTGGCGGAAGCTGCCCTTCTTCCGGGGCATGGAGCACCTGGAGGTGGTGGTCTGAGCCCTCGGCGCATTGCGTGCGGAGAGCCAAGCAGGTAGTCGGACCGCGACCCGAAGGAACGCCCATGACCTCCGCCCACATCATCGACGTCAAGTCCCTTGCTGAGCAGGTCCGCGCCCAGGCCGCAGGCGAAAGCGCCCTGCTGCAGGTCGAGCACGGGATCCAGCCGGGGCTGGCGGTGGTGCTGGTGGGGGAGGACCCGGCCAGCCAGATCTATGTCCGCTCCAAGGGGGAGCAATCCCTGGCCGCGGGCATGCATTCGGTGACCCACAGACTGCCTGCCGACACCCGGCAGGAGGACCTGATCGCCCTGGTGGAACAGCTCAATGCCGACCCGCTGATCCACGGCATCCTGGTGCAGATGCCCCTACCCAAGGGCCTGGATGAGAAGATGGTCCTGGCCACGATCGACCCCAACAAGGACGTGGACGGCCTGACGGTGGTCAATGCCGGCCTGCTGGCCAGCGGCATGCCGGCCCTTATCCCCTGCACGCCCCTGGGGAGCATGCTGGTGCTGCGTCAGACGCTTGGGAACCTGGCGGGCAAGCGGGCGGTGGTGGTGGGCCGTTCGGTCCTGGTGGGCCGCCCCATCGCCCAACTGTTGCTGGCCGCCGACTGCACCGTCACCATCGCCCACTCCCGCACCGTGGATCTGCCGTCGGTCTGCCGGGAGGCTGATATTCTGGTGGCGGCGGTGGGGCGGCCGCAGATGATCAAGGGCGACTGGATCAAGCCCGGTGCCACGGTGATCGATGTCGGCATCAACCGCGTGCCCTTCCGCGATCCGGTCAAGGCCGCAGCCGGCAAGACCAAGGTGGTGGGGGATGTGGACTTCAAATCTGCGGAAAAGGTGGCGGCCAACATCACCCCCGTCCCCGGCGGAATCGGCCTGATGACGGTCGCCTGCCTGCTGTCCAACACCGTCACGGCGGCCAAGCGGATTCACGGCCTGGAGGGGTAGGTTGCGGCTATGGCGGCGATCTGACGGAAACAGGTACCCTCAACTGTGGAGATTCTACGCCATTGACATATATGCCATTGGCTCATAGACTTGTGCGATGACCACCCGTCAGACCGTTGTCGAACTGGCGATCTTCGAGAGGCAGGCCAAGGCGATCATGTCGGACGAGGAGCGCGCCGCCATTGTCGACTATATTGCCGCCAACCCGGACGCTGGCGTGCCACTCGGTGGCGGTTTGCGCAAGGTCCGGGTCGCCCGGCAAGGCGGCGGCAAGAGCGGTGGATACCGCATCTTATTCGTTTTTGGCGGAGCGCATGTCCCATTGTTTCTGGTGGGGGTGTTCGCCAAGAACGAGAAGGGTAATCTGGGCAAGGTCGAGCAGGCCCATCTCGTGCAACTCAGCAAGACACTGTTGGAAAGCTATGGAGAACGTAGATGAGCAAGCTTTACGATGAGCTGGTGGAGGGGCTGGGCGAAGCGATTGCCTTTGCCAATGGTAAGGACACCGGCGCGCGGGTCCACGTCATTGAGGTTCCGACCATTGATGTCGCCAGGATCAGGGCGCAGACCGGCCTGTCACAAAGCCAGTTCGCCAGGAGCATTGGTGTTGCCAAGGGGACGCTCCTGAACTGGGAGCACGGCCGCAGGCACCCTACAGGTCCGGCCCAGGTGCTGCTGGCAATGATTGCGCGCCGGCCATCGGTTGTGGCTGAGCTGCTGCGGGTGGCCTGATCGTTCGGGCCAATCTACCGGACCCTAGCGCGGCATCCATGCCGCGCCTTGAGCCGGGTACTGGATTGCGGAATGGTGCCCGCGTTCCGGGAATGATGTGGCGAGTGCTCAAGGGCGACAGCGACTGCCATGGTGATTGTCGCTGCGGGGTGCCACCGAACGCAATATTTTATACAATCGATATCACGTCACCGAAATACCACGGTCGCGCGGCAGCAACGAAAACGCCAGCGGCCTGATCCGACAATACCTGCCCAAGGCCACCGACCTCTCGCCCTTCACCCAGGACGAGCTAAACCTGATCGCCGAAGGTCTGAACGACAGGCCCCAAAAAGTTCTCGACTTCATGAAACCGAACGAAGTCTTCCAACAAATGATCAAGACCACTAACCCACACTCCAACAACGCCGCACTTCAAAATTGACACCGCCTCAGGTTGTTTCGTTCAGGACAGAACAACGGGAGTTGGCTAACCAGGCAGCGGCATAACGATCGCGCCGAGTTGAGATTCAAATGACTCAGGAAGAGCCATTAAATCTATGGTTTTGGCCCGCACTGAATGTCCTTGGACCATAATGGCCTCGTCCACTACCGCTCCCACCTGAGGATGCAATAGGATGCCCTCCGAACATAAGCTTGCCTTGTCATGGGCCTGCTCCTGCGTGCGCAAGTAGGCATACATTTGGTAAAGGTAACCGCTCTTAAGCATCGCTTCGCGATAGTTGGATTTGGTGAAGATGTGAGTGAACTTGGTGTCGATTATCACCCTGCGTCCTAGCTCGATGTGGTTGAGCTCAATGTCCGTCTGCATACTTGGCAGGATGGCTGCCATCCCTGGGGTCAAACCATCACGAGGCCATTGAATGCGGCGACCTTGCTTCACTATCCAGCCAGACCGGGTTAGCCTCAGTCGAAGCGCGTTTCCAACGGCTCGCTCAAAGAGACGCCTAACAATACGCTCCTGCTGCCACGGCAAGGCACCAGCAAAGCTGCCCGCAGTCTCAGCTGGAATCACGGCGTCGAACACCATAGTCGCCAAAGATACCATGAACCGATCTGCGGTTTCATTTCTTTCAACTTGATCTGTCGCCATCTCAGCCCGAGAGGGACGGGTGGTTGAGACCCCCAATCGACCCAAATCGCTCGATGTTGTCCGGCATCGGCGCGCCACATCGGCGCTGCCAATTCGACAAGCCAGGCGATCCAAAGCGGCTCGCACAAACCGATTACGCGGCGTATCCATGGTGTGCTCATCGAAAGAGCACGCAATCTGCCCGCGATCCATGAGTTGGTGAGTTTCGGTCGCCAGAAAATCGATCCTACCCCTGACTCGGGAGAGGGTCGCGGAGCGAATCCTGTAGCGTCGGCTGAGATTCCGGCGGAGACGTTGATCGATGACGGTAGTCATCAAGCGCCCCAAGAGTTCCGGTAAATCACGGGCGGCCTCGACGTCATGGTCGAATCGATCCCGCAGTTCGACCATGTCCGCAGCGTAGAGGAACAGCAGCCAAATGTTTCGGAGCGGGATTGGCCCAGCTGACGACATTACAGTCCAGCCAGGAGCCTCGCCGCCACCCCGCGA
>JANPAO010000315.1:0-1759 GCA_031429955.1 Phenylobacterium sp.
CCCGGAGCGCGCCGTACTCGTCGTAGTAGGGCCAGCGGTCGCCCACGCCCTCGGTCTCGGCGACGGTGATCTGGACGTGGTCGATGGTGAGGTTGTTCCACAGCGGCTCAAACAGGGTGTTGGCAAACCGTAAGGCGATCAGGTTCTGCACCGTCTCCTTGCCCAGATAGTGATCGATCCGGAAGACGCTGGGCTCGGGGAACACTGCGCCGACCGCGTCATTGATCACCTGGGAACTTTCCAGATCCCGGCCGATGGGCTTTTCCAGAACGATCCGCGCAGAAGGTCCAGCCAGACCCGCAGCCCCTAGAACCGCGCAGACCTGGCCGTAGAGACTGGGGGATAAGGCCAGGTAGAAGATTGGTGTCGTGGCGGTTCCGACCGCCTGCTTTAGAGCCAAGCCGCCGGCCGTGGTCGTGGCGTCGCAACCGACATAGTCCAACCGCGCGGCGAAACGATCCCAGGCCTTGGGATCGACCCCCCCGGCGCGGGATGTCACGGTTTCTCGGACCTGGTTGGCGAAGGCCTCGCGCGACAGCTCTCCCCGCGCGGTGGCGATGATCCGGAAGTCAGCCGCCAGGAACCCATCAACATCGAGGAAATAGAGCGACGGGAACAACATCCGCTGCGCGAGGTCGCCAGTGCCGCCAAACAGGACAATGACGTCGGCCAAGGGGGATTGCGCCATCGCGGGGCCTTTCACGGACCTTAGGTTCTAGGTGCGCTTTGCGGGGTTCCCCGCCGTAACGTCAAGTCCGCTTAGGCCGCAGGCTCAAATCGCGGCCTGGAGTCAGCTCTTGGCCGCGGGCTTGGCCGATAGGCGTTCCACGGCGCGCCAAGTGTTCGCCACCGCCGACACCATACCCACCAGGGCGGCAAAGCCCTGCATCACCTTCCAGGCGGCTTCCACGAGGGGGCTGCCGAAGACCCGCTCGGTGATCACATAGAGCAACTTACCAACGGTGATGCGGAAGCCCGCATAGACGCTGGAGTATTCAATGGAGACATCGGCCACCCAGGCCCCGGCCACCACCCCCAGGACCGGCGCCCACAGCAGGGGCAAGGCCAGGGCCAGGGTCAGGACCACCAGGACCGCACGGGTCAGCACGGTTTCAGCCAGGAACACGGCATAGACGAGGAACCCCACCAACAGTAGCCCCAGGGCGGGCAGGGCGACGGTCAGCAACATGTCGGCGGCGGGGATATAGTCGATCCTGGCCAGGTAGCGCCCCAACAAGGCGGCGGCCAAGACAGTGCCAAAGGCCCCCAGCCAGACCAGGCCGTAGCGGCGCGAGGCTAAGCGGATCAAATCAAGGTTCAGCATGAGACCTCAGTCGGGATGGTCGGCGGCGCTAGCCGGGGCGATGTGGGGTGCGAAGGACTTGCCGATGGGATCATACTTGGCTCGCGCCGCCGCGACCCGTTCCGTCATCTCAGTCACCGCATCTGGATGCAAGGCGGCCACACTATAGGTCTCCCCTGGGTCGATGCTCATGTCGAACAGCAGGGGATAGCGGTCGAGGGGCACATCGAAGGTCCGGTAGTAGGAGCGGACCACATACTTCCAGCGGGCGGTCCGCACGGCGGCCACGCGGTTGTTGTCAAACAGCACGATCTGATCGTGCGGCGAGGCGGCTCCCTTGGTCATCACAGCGGAGAGATCGGCCCCATCCAGTTCGCGATCGGCGGGCACCGGCATGCCGGCCATGGCCAGCAGGGTCGGCAATACATCGAGGTTGCTGGACAGGGCCTGCGTGAC
>JANPAO010000316.1:0-3848 GCA_031429955.1 Phenylobacterium sp.
GGAGATCGTCATCGAGGCGATCGAGGAGGCGATCCAGAAGGGGGCCCGCTCGCGTTACGGCGCCGAGCACGACATCCGGGTCAATATCGACCCCAAGACCGGCGAGACCATCATCAAGCGGGTGATCACCGTGATCCCCGACGATCTGGTCTATGAAGCCGAAGACAGTGAGGACGGCCCCAGCGAGCCCATGGGCTCGCGCCGCCTGCGCGAGGCCCTGTCGGTGGACAAGGAGGCCTTCGTCGGCAAGACCTATGAAGAGATCTTGCCGCCCTTCGAATTTGGCCGGGTCCAGACCCAGATGGCCCGCCAGGTGGTGACCGGAAAGGTTCGCGAAGCCGAGCGCGAGCGCCAGCACGAAGAGTTCAAGGACCGGGTGGGCGAGATCGTCAACGGCGTGGTCAAGCGCGTCGAGTACGGCAACACCGTGGTGGATCTGGGCCGGGGCGAAGGCATCATGCGCCGCGACCAGTCGATCCCGCGGGAGAACTTCAATATCGGCGACCGCATCCGCTGCTACATCTACGACGTCCGCCGCGAGACCAAGGGGCCGCAGATCCTGCTGTCGCGCGCCCACGGCGGCTTCATGGCCAAGCTGTTCGCCCAGGAAGTGCCGGAGGTCTATGACGGGGTCATCGAGATCCGCGCCGTGGCCCGCGATCCTGGCAGCCGCGCCAAGATGGCCGTGGTCTCCAATGACAGCTCCATCGACCCGGTCGGCGCCTGCGTGGGCATGCGCGGCAGCCGGGTGCAGGCGGTGGTGGCCGAGCTGCAGGGCGAAAAGATCGACATCATCCAGTGGAGCCCCGACGAGGCGACCTTCATCGTCAACGGCCTGGCACCGGCCGAGGTTTCCAAGGTGGTCATGGATGAAGAGGACGAGCGCGTCGAGGTCGTGGTGCCCGACGAGCAGCTCAGCCTGGCCATCGGTCGTCGCGGCCAGAACGTCCGCCTCGCCAGCCAACTGACCGGCTGGCAGATCGATATCATGACCGAGAGCCAGGAGAGCGAGCGCCGCCAGCGCGAGTTCAGCGAGCGCACCGTGCTCTTCCAGGAAGCCCTGGATGTGGACGAGGTGATCGCCCAACTGCTGGTCACCGAGGGCTTCGCCACCGTTGAAGACGTTGCCTATGTGGAAAATGCCGAGGTCGCGGCCATCGAGGGTTTCGACGAGGATACCGCCGAGGAAATCCAGGCCCGGGCTCGCGACTTCCTGGAGCGGGAAGCTGCCGAGCTGGACGGCAAGCGCAAGGCCCTGGGGGTTGAGGACGGGCTGCTGGAGATCGAGGGTGTCACCCTGCCGGTGGCCGTGGCCCTGGGCGAAGGCGATGTGAAGAGCGTCGAGGATCTGGCCGGCCTGATCCCCGATGATCTGCGGGGCTGGTTTGAGAGCAAGGGGGGGGAGCGGGTTCGCGAACCCGGCATCCTGGAGGCCTTCGCCATGGACCCCGCCGACGCCGAGGCCCTGATCATGCGCGCCCGTGTGGCCATGGGCTGGATCGAAGCCCCGCCCGAACCCGAGGTCGAGGAGGTGGCTCCGGTGGAGCTGTCGGAACAGGAGCAGGTGTTTGGCACCAAGGGTGCCCAGGCCGCAGCCTCTGCTGCCGCGGCCTCTGCTGATAGCGAGGAGGCCTAGGCCTCAGCGTGACTGCCGCCCCAAAAACCCTGGCCCAGGTGGCGCGGGAGCGTCGCGACATCGTCACCGGCGAGGTCATGGCCGAAGAGGGCCTGATCCGCTTTGTGGCAGGACCTGGCGGGGTGGTGGTGCCAGACCTGGCCCGCAAGCTGCCGGGTCGTGGCATGTGGGTGGCTGCCGACCGGGCCTCGGTCGCGACGGCCGCCCGCAAGGGCCTTTTTTCCCGCTCGGCCAAGGCCAAGCTGGCGGCCCAGCCCGACCTGGCCGACCAGGTGGACTTGCTGTTGCGCCGCCGGGTGCTGGACGGCCTGGGGCTTGCCAAGCGGGCGGGCGACCTTATCTCGGGCTTCGAAAAGGTCGCCGCCGCCCTCAATGCCGGCCGCGCGGCCTGGGTGATAGAGGCCGCCGATGGAGCGGTCGATGGTCGTCGCAAGATCCTCAATGTGGCCCGCAAGTCACCCAAGACCCCCAAGATTCTCGGAGTCTATTCCAATGAGGAATTGGGTTTGGCCTTGGGTGGAGAGAATGTGATACACACCGCCTTCCTTGCGGGGCGAGGTGCCGATCAGTGGACGTTTGATGTCCATCGTTTGTCTGGCTTCCGCCCGCTCCTTCCCGAGAGTTGGCGCGAGGAGCCTTGATGTGGCGGGCGGAACGATCTTGTTCCGCGCGCCTAAAGCTATTGAATGTGGTCGGGCGTCCGGCCGGTATGTAAAGCGAGCGCATGAGCGACGAGAACGACAACGGCCGACCCCCCGCCCCCGGCGGACGCGCCCCCCTTACCCTCAAGCCGCGTGGCGTTGCAGGGTCGGTGAGTGCGGGTACGGTGAAGCAGAGCTTCAGCCACGGCCGGTCCAAGACCGTGGTCGTCGAGACCAAGCGCGCCCGCACCCATACCGCCCCTCCGGGCAATCTGGCCGCGCCTTCGCCGGCTGAGAAGCGGGTCTTTGCACCCCCGGCTCCGGCGGCACCGCGCCCCTCGGCGCCAGCGGCCGACGGCAATCTTTCCGCCGAAGAGCAACGCGCCCGCCAAAGGGCCATCGAACTGGCCCGCGAACAGCAGGCCAGGCAGGTGGCCGAGCAGGCTGCCGAGCGCGCCCGCGCCGAGGCGGCCGCCAAGCCGGTCGAGCCCCCTGCGCCGCCCGCGCCAGTGGTGGCCGAGGCTCCGCCCGCCCCTGCGCCGGAGCCCGCCGTTGTCGCGCCGGTGGCAGCAGCCCCGCCCGAACCGATGCCCGCCCCCCCGGTTGTGACCCCGCCTGTGGTGGCTGCGCCGGTCGCAGCGCCGCCAGCGGCTGCGGCGCGTCCCAGCACGGTGCTACAGCCCGGCCAGACCCGCACCTACGAGCCCTCGCGGGAACGTCGTGACGACCGGCCCTCCACCACCACCTATCGCCCGGAACGGGCCCCGGGCCGGTTTGAGAACACCAGTTTCGGCCAGCGGGCCCCACGTCCGGGCCAGGACCGCCCGGTCCAGGCCGAGCGTGCGCCCGCCGCCGCTCGTCCCGGTGGGGATCGCCCCCAGGGTGACCGCCGTCCCGCCGCCCCCGCAGCTGCGGGTTCCGACACCGTCCGATATTCGGCCCTGGCCCCGCGCCCGGCCGCTCCCCGTGACGGCGCTCGCCCCGGTGGTGCCCGCCCTGGCGCTGGACGTCCGACCCCCAATGCGCCGCCCGCGACACCCGAGGTGCAACGCGCCACCCGCCAGGCTCCCCGCCCCGGCGGCGATACTGTTGCCCGCCGCGATGACGACGAGGATACCCGCCGCAAGGCTGGCGCCGCGCCGGCCAAGGCGATCTCCCGCGTCAAGGGTGCCCAGCAGCGCCGCGAAGGCCGCCTCACCATCCAGGCCGTGGCCGGGGACGACGAGAGCGCCGTCGAACGGATGCGCTCCCTGGCCTCGGTTCGCCGGGCCCGCGAACGTGAGCGCGAAAAGCGCAAGGGTGGCAGCCAGGAAGCCGCCCGCGCCGCCCGCGAAGTCATTATCCCCGACATCATCACCGTGGCCGAGCTGGCCAACCGGATGGCGACCCGAGGCGTGGAGATCATCAAGTTCCTGATGCGTCAGGGCGTAATGCTCAAGATCAACGACGTCATCGACAACGACACCACCGAACTGGTGGCCACCGAGTTTGGCCACACCGTCCGCCGGGTTTCGGAAGCCGACGTCGAAGAGGGCTTCATCGGTGACGAGGATCTCGACGATCATCTGGTG
>JANPAO010000317.1:0-4331 GCA_031429955.1 Phenylobacterium sp.
ATGGTGACGGCGATCATAGTGGCGCTTCGGGCAGGCCATTGATCGGCATCGGGTCTGGTGTTCGGGTGCTGGTGGCGACCAAGCCGGTGGATTTCAGGAAGGGTGCTGACGGTCTTGCGGCCCTGGCCAAGGAGGCGCTGGGCCAGGATCCGTTCTCGGGCACGGTGATCGTCTTCCGTGCCAGGCGCACCGACCGGGTCAAGATCATCGCCTGGGACGGCTCGGGTCTGGTGATGCTGTGGAAGGCCCTGGACGAAGGGGGGTTCAAGTGGCCCCCGATCAGCGACGGGGTGATGAAGTTGTCTACGGCGCAGCTCGCCGCGCTGCTCGACGGGCTGGACTGGACGCGGATCCATCCCCCCAGACGGCGTCGGCCAAGCGGCGTCCGATGATCAAAAACCCGTTGTGAATCAACAAAAGTGCGCGGCCTCGGCGGCTGATTATGCTAGTGTCGTCAGCGATGGATCTCGCCACCGACGCCCTGCCTGAAGATCTTCAAGCCCTGCGCGCCATGGTGCTTGGGCTGCAGCAGAAGCTGGCGCAATCTGACCAAAGCACCGCAGATCTTGTGGTCGAGCGCGACGCCCTGGCCTCAGACAACGCCCGCTTGGCGGAGCTCAACGCCCGCCTGGCCGAGCTCAACACCCGCCTTGAGCACTATCTGGCGCGCCTGCGCCGGCTGAGCTTCGGCAAGAGCTCGGAGCGGATGGATCCAGACCAGTTGCAACTGGCGCTGGAGGACACCGAACAGGCGATCGGCGAGATCCTGGCGGCGAAGGACAAGCTGGATCGCAAGGCCGGACGGCCAAGGACCCAGCGGCCGCTCGGCGCGCGCGCATCGCTGCCCGACCACCTGCCGCAGATCGATGTGGTCATCGAACCTCAAAGCCGGCTGTGCGCCTGCTGCGGCGGTGGCCTGCACAAGATCGGCGAAGACATCGCCAAGCGGCTGGACGTGCTGCCGGTCCAGTACCGGGTGATCGCCACCCACCGCCGGAAATACGCCTGCCGATCCTGCGAGGGCCAGGTCGTCCAGGCCCCAGCCCCGGCCCGCTTGATCGAGGGCGGCCTTCCGACCGAGGCGCTGGTGGCCGACGTGATCGTCGGCAAGTACGCCGACCACAATCCGCTATACCGCCAATCTCAGGCCCTGGCCCGCCAGGGCATCGTCATCGACCGCTCGACCCTGGCGTCTTGGGTGGGGTATGCCGCTGCTGAGCTGAGGCCGGTCTGGTCGCTGATCCGCCAGCGGCTTCTGGCGTCACCCCGGCTCTTCGTGGACGAGACCACGGCCCCGGTCCTGGATCCAGGTCGAGGCCGCACCAAGCTGGGATACTTCTGGGCGATCGCGCGCGATGATCGGCCCTTCGGTGGGTCTGATCCGCCGGCTGTGGCCTACACCTATGCGCCGGGCCGCGGGGCCGAGCACGCCCGCGAGCTCTTGAAGGACTTCAACGGCGTCCTGCAGACCGATGGCTATAGCGCCTACAAGCGGCTGGCCAAGGACAGGCCCAATGCGATCACGCTCGCCCACTGCTGGAGCCATGTGCGCCGGCGCTTCTATGACCTGGCCAAGGGCGGATCGGCACCGATCGCCCAACAGGCCATCACCAAGATCGGCAAGCTCTATGCCATCGAGACCGAGATCCGAGGGCAACCTGCCGAGCTGCGCCGCGCCCAGCGTCAGGCCAAGAGCGGCCCGCTCGTCGCCGAGCTCGAGATCTGGATGATGGACCAGCTCAAGGCAGTCCCTGGACGATCCCCGATGGCGGAGACCTTGCGCTACGCTCTTGGCCACTGGGAAGGGCTTTGCCGCTTCCTAGAGGACGGCCACCTCGAACTGGACACCAACACCGTCGAGCGGGCCATGCGCCCCATCGCCCTCAATCGAAAGAACGCCCTCTTCGCCGGCTCCGACGAGGGCGGTGAGCACTGGGCGATCCTCGCCACGCTGATCGAATGCTGCAAGCTCGCCGCCGTCGAGCCCAAGGCCTACCTGACCGACGTCATCACCCGGCTGGTGGGCGGGCAACTCCAAAGCCGGCTCGACGAGCTCACACCCTGGGCCTGGAAGGCCGCTCAGGACCACGCCTAAGCGTCAAGCGCTCACAGCAGGGTGGAAAAACTCCGCTTACGCCCCATCGTCCGCAACGCCTTATGCCGCAAGGCTGCGTCGTCGTTGGGGCACCTGCGAGGAGCCTCCTGGTCCCTCCAGGCAGACGAACGAACCCGATCAGACACAATTGGCACCGTCGATACCGACTTGCCGGACCCAAGGTCACTCTGTGATCGTCGCCCGAAAGCCGAGCCAGGAGACCCTGCCATGACCGTCAATCTTCGCCGCCCCGCCACCACGCTCACCATCGGCCAACTCTGCCGGGAGTTTGAGGTGACGCCACGGACCCTGCGGTATTACGAGGAACAGGGCTTGCTGGAGCCGGCCCGTCGCGACCAGCAGCGGATCTATTCCCGCCGCGACCGGGCCCGCCTGCAACTGATCCTTCGGGGCCGCCGGGTCGGTCTGTCGCTCGCCCAGATCCGGCAGGTGCTGGACCTGCACAATCCTGAGGACGGCGACGCGGTGCAGAACGCCGTGGCCCTGCGCGCCTTCCAGCAGCGCATCGCCGATCTGGAAAAGCAGCGCGAGGAGGTGGTGGATGCCATCGAAAGCCTCCAGGCCGCCTGCGCCCGCCTGGAAGCCCGCCTCTAGTGCTCAGCCTCCATCATCTCCTGGGTGACGACATAGTGGCCGTCCAGCCAGGCCAGGATCTCCCGCGCGCCGGGATGGTCAAAGGCACTGTAGCGGGCCCTTAGACTGGCCCTGGTGTCCTCGCTCAGGCGATCGAGACCCACGTCCTGCATCAGGATCAGATGACCCCGGACCCGGCGGGCAAGGTCGGTCCCCAGCACCTCTCCAGCGGCGGTCAGGAAGGCCTTGCCGTACTCATAGGCCTCGCCCAGCCGATAGCTCTCCGCCAGGCTGATGGCTGGAATGCGGGTCAGAACAGGTTGCAGGGCCGGATTGACGGCGTGGGCGGCGATGTGGCTCCCAATGGCTGCCGGCCGGCCCGTCATGGCCCTCAGGAACAGATAGGGCGACATGCGCGGGCCGTCATTGACCGGATAGTTGTCCCAAAGGATGGGCTTGCGGCGCATCTGTGCGCTGACTCTCGCCAGATGACCGGGGCTGTATTCCCGTGAGCAGACCTCCTCTCCGGTCCAGAAAAGTTGGATCGCCGGGTCCAGCATCGCCCCCAGTTCCTCCAGATAGTTTGGGGGTCGGGCACCAGAGAACCGGTCCAGTTCCGAGGCGTCGGAATAGTAGGTGGGGCAGGCGATGACCCGGGTCGCAGCGGTGCGCTCGGCGATCCAGTGGATGATCTGGCCCTGGGTCTTGGCCAGGTCGGGCAGGTCGCCGCGCATGTCGTCAAACAGGATACCCAGGTCCTGCACCCCAATCGCATCGAAGAAGGCCAGCTTGCGGGCCAGGGCCGCCTTGGCCTGGTCATTGAAATCCCGATAGAGTTCCAGCGGGCTCAAGCCCACCCCAAAACGAACCCCCAGGCGCGCGCAGTGAGCCGCCAGCCCGGCCAACTCCGCAGCGATATCCTGCGGATGCTCCTGCTGCCACAGCCGGCGCAGGAATGGGTCGGCCTTGGGAGCATACATGTAGAAGCCATAGCCGTGGGGGGCCAGGAAACGGACCTGGTCCCGGCGCTGTTCCCAGGTCCAGGGTGTTCCGTAATAGCCCTCGATAATCCCAAGCTCGACGGTCATCTTGCAGGCCCCCTGGCGATATTGGAGGCAGCCTGCCCCAGCATGATGAGGCGCGCCAGGGCCTGCGCCATGCTGGCGCCATGTTTGCTGCCAAGAACCACCGGCCAGTAGCTGCGGAGTGATGATGCGTCGTGTTTTGATCCTGGTGGCCGCGGCTGCCCTATCGGCCTGCAGTCCAAAGGCCCCTGCCGATGAAGGTCAGTATGGGGGTTTAGAGCCGGCGATCCTGGCTTGGCACAAACAGATATCCACGACCCAGGCCGCCTGCTTGGCCAAGGACGGCAAGGGCTGCCAGGGCTTTTCCGTGGGCTGCAAGGGGGCGCGGATCCTGACCTCAGCCGATCAGGCTAGGGGCGTCACCGCCAAGCTGGTGGTGGCGATGAGCTGGGAGGGTTGGGACACCGGGCGTGGCGAGTACCGCAGCCAGTCGGGCTTCTCAGAATTCAGCAAGATCGACGGAACCTGGCAGCGTGCCGACAACAACCCGGTTAATTTGAGCACCTGCGCAGGGGGGCTGAGGCACGGGAGGACCCAGCCGCGCGGTCGGCGGGCGG
>JANPAO010000318.1:0-2300 GCA_031429955.1 Phenylobacterium sp.
GATCGTGTCCCCCATTTGGTCGCCACCTCGCGAAGCGGTGGGGGAGGGGCCAAGCCTGCAGCGCATGCGCCAGTTCCAGACCGTCCAGATAGCCGATAGCCCGGTCGCCGGCGGTGATCCGCGCGGTGGTCACCTCCGTCAGCAACTGGCGCATGCGCTGCAGGCTTGGCCCCTCCCCCACCGCTTCGCGAGGTGGCGACCAAATGGGGGACACGATCAGCATCGGCGTGACCGGGTGCTTCTCACGGATGATGGAAATCATCGCGTGGGCGCTGTCGACGAAGGTGCGATCCTTCAGTTGGCCCTCGGCATGGACATTGATCCCCAGCTTCAGGACGATGGCCTGAGCCCTCTGGTCGCGAATGATCCGGGCGGCCAGGCCGCTCAGCAGGCAGGAGCCAGCCCAACCCAGGTTCAGGTGGTCGGCGCCCGCCAGGCGACTGGCGACGGCGGGCCAGGTGGCGGTCGCGCCCTCGGCCTCCATGCCGTGACTAATGGAGCTGCCGTGAAACACGATCCGCGGTCGGCGCTCGTGGGTCGGCTCCAGGCTCGCGCCGTCGTCGATCTCCAGGCCAGTGACGGCGACCGTGGCGGCTTGGGGAAACCACAGCTCGACCGTCTTGGTTCCGGTGGCCAGGTCTGCAAAGGTGACGGTGAGCGCCGGGTCGCCGATCAAGGTGCCGCCGGGTTCCATCACCGCCCCACCGGCCCCCCAGTCACGGCCCGCCAGCACGCCATCGACATAGAGGTCATAGGCCCCCCGTCGTTCACCGTCATTGGCCTGGGCCAACAGGTGCTGGGTGGCGGTGAAGCGGACGCGGGTGCTGTCGGTGGAAAAGCGCAGCCGGCAACCGGCGGCGCAGGACCCCACCCAACGGTTGAAGGCGTCATAGAACCCCAGCTCCGCCACCGGCAGCCGCATGGGCTGCAGGGATCCTGGCCGGCGCCGGATATCGACATGGCCATCCATCACGGTTTCGATGGTGCTGAGGGGGACGGCTTGCATGCGGGACTCCGAGATTGAGGCGATAGTCTAGGACATTCGCCTCCCCTGACGAGCCCCATCCTTGCGTCCACGAAAAAGGGCCGCCCCTGAGGACAGCCCTTGGACGCTCCGAGGCGGTAGAGCTTAGAAGATTTCGAACAGGCCCGCGGCACCCATGCCGCCACCGACGCACATGGTGACGACGCCGTATTTGGCCCCACGACGCTTGCCTTCGTGCAGGATGTGGCCGGTGGCCCGGGCACCGGTCATGCCATAGGGGTGGCCGATGGAAATGGCGCCGCCAGAGACATTGTACTTGGCCGGGTCGATGCCCAGGTGGTCACGGCAATAGAGGCACTGGGAGGCGAAGGCCTCGTTCAGTTCCCACATGTCGATGTCGTCGATCTTCAGGCCGTTGCGCTCCAGCAGCTTGGGAATTGCAAACACCGGGCCGATGCCCATTTCCTCAGGGCCGCAGCCGGCCACGGCCATACCGCGATAGGCCCCGAGCGGCGTCAGGCCAAGGCGGGCAGCCTCCTTGGCCTCCATCAGCACCACAGCCGCGGCGCCGTCGGAGAGCTGGCTGGCATTTCCGGCGGTAATGAACCTGCCCTCCTTGACGATGGCACCGCCCTTGAACACGGGGCTGAGCTTCTGCAGGTCGGCCAGGGTGGTGGAGGGGCGGTTGCCCTCATCCTGGGTCAGGGTGACTTCCTTTTCGGAGAACTCGCCGGTCTCCTTGTTCTGTACCAGCATGATCGAGGTTAGGGCCGCGATCTCGGCATTGAAGGCACCGGCGGCCTGGGCCGCGGCAGTGCGTTGCTGGGACTGGTAGGCGTACTCGTCCTGGGCCTCGCGACTGACATTGTAGCGCTCGGCGACGATCTCAGCGGTTTCCAGCATCGAGGTGTGGATTTCCGGCACGTGTTCGTTGAGCCACTTATCGCTGGTGCGATAGCGGTTCATCTTGTCGTTCTGCACCAGGCTGATGCTCTCCAGCCCGCCGCCAACGGCGACATTGGCCCCGTCATTGATGATGTACTTGGCCGCCGTGGCGATGCCCATCAGTCCCGAGGAGCACTGACGGTCCAGGGTCATGCCCGAGACGGTGTTGGGCAGGCCGGCCCTCAGCGCCGCCTGGCGGGCGATGTTGTTGCCGCTGGAGCCCTGCTGCAGGGCCGCGCCCATCACCACATCATCGACGGTGGAGGGATCGATGCCCGCCCGGGCGATCGCCTGGGCAATCACATGGCCCCCCAGCTCGGCGGCCGAGGTGTTGTTGAACGCGCCGCGATAGGCCTTGCCGATCGGGGTG
>JANPAO010000319.1:0-2727 GCA_031429955.1 Phenylobacterium sp.
GGCTTAAGGCCATGTTTGCTCTCTTTCGGACATGGCTGTGGTGCGCTGCGCCCGGATCGGGCGGCGCGGCACAGACGGTGGCTTCGGGAATGAGTGCGCCGGAAGGGCGAAGGCCAAGCGGACGAACCGCTCAGAGCCCAACTCTGCACGCCACCCAAAGCTTCGCAAAAACGCGCGCGGGTGTCAAGAACAAAACACGAACTTTTTTGGCGCGGCGGTCATTCGCAGAAGCGGCCGACGTGACTTTGGTGGTGGTGTGGACGGAGTGCCTTTCATGATGTCCGGCAACGCACTCACCATGGCGGGTGGATGCCGCCGGTGAGCGCCGTCAACACCATCACCGCTATAGCAAAGGGCGGTAGTCCACCCTCAGCTCATCACCTTGGCCCGCAGCCGCCGCATGCCACCCAGCCACCGGTCATAGTCGGTGGTCTTGCGCTGCATATAGGTCAGCACCTCCTTGTGCGGCAGGATCAGGAACTGTTCGACCTCCAGGCCCTCCACCACATGGCCGGCTACCTCGTCCGGCGTCAGCACCCCGTCCAGGCTCTGGGGCGAGCCCGAGCCCCCCTGGCGCAGCATGGCGGTATCGACCCCCTGGGGGCAGAGGATGGAAACCTTGATCCCCTGGTCGCCATGGGTGATGGCCAGGCTCTCGGCCAGGCCGACGGCGGCGTGCTTGGTGGTGGAATAGACCGCCCCGCCGATCTGTGAGAGCAGGCCGGCGGCTGAGACGGTGTTGAGCAGGTAGCCCTCACCCCGGGCCACCATCCCCGGAATGACGGCCCGGGCGGCATGGACATGGGCCATGACGTTGACGCCCCAGGCCCTGGCCCAGATGGCGTCAGGGGAGGAGACCGCATTGTCGCGGTCGGGATCGCCATCCCCCACCCCGGCATTGGAGCAGAAGAGGTCGATGCGGCCCTGGTCGGCCTCGACCGCCGCCGCCATGGCGGCCACAGCGGCCCCATCGGAGACATCGGTCTCATAGGCGGTGCCGCCGATCTCGGCGGCCACGGCCTGGGCGCCGGCGCCATTGCGATCCACCACGGCCACATGGGCCGCGCCCTCGGCCGCGAAGCGTCGGCAAAGGGCCGCGCCAATGCCCTCGGCACCGCCGGTCACCACAACCACCTTGCCCTGAACCTTCATCCGACCCGCTCCCTAAGACCTGTTTCAGCGAAGAGACCTAAAGCGCGTTCCGAAAAGTGGGAACCGGTTTTCGGATCAAACGCGCGCCAAAACAAAAGACCCGGGCGGGCCCGCGCAACGCCGCCTCACGTCACGCTGGCGCCGCGCCAATTGATGGGCCAATCTCAGGCCTTGGACCGACACGCCCCAGGCCGGGGCTCCGCAACAGAGGCTCCGACTTGTCGATGACCGCGCGCTTTACCCCCCAAGACCTCGACACCTGGCGGCAGGACGGCGTTGCCCCCATCGCCAACTTCTTCACGCCGGAGGAGGTGGCGGCCGTCCGTGCCGATTTCGTGGAGTATTTCGGGGGACCGGAGCGGGCCGAGGAGGCGCGCAATCACAAGCGCGAGGGGCAGGTGGGACGCTTCCACCCCTCACAGTTCAAGGGCGTCGAGCCGGTGCCCATCGCCTGCTCCCCGGCCCTCAACCTGATCGGCCTGCACCCGGCCCTGATCGACTTTGCCAAACAGGCCCTGCGGACCGAGGCGGTCTATCTCTATCAGTGCCAGGCCTGGGCCAAGTTCACCGGCGAGTCTGACTATGACCAGCCCTTCCACTGCGACTTCGTCAACCATACCCTGACCGCCCCCTCCGAGGACGAGCACCTCAACTCGATAACCATCCTCTGCTATTTCAGCGACGTCACCGACGCCCATGGGCCGATGAACTATGTGACCCGGCCTGACAGCAGCAAGGTGGCCGGTCCCGAGGCCACCTTGGATCTGGATCCCGTGCGGCACGCCAAGCTCCAGGACAGCCTCAAGGTCTATGGTCGCTCCAGCGCCGGCCTCGCGGGGTCCATCGTCCCCTATGGCATCGACATCTATCACCGGGGCACCAACATGACCGCCCCTGAGGGGGTCCGGTATGCCGTGATGGTCTGTTTCCGGGCGGCGTCCAACGACTCCATCGCCTTCCACGCCTGGCCCTTCCATCACCAGAAGCCCTGGAACAAGATCTTCGACAATGCGACGCCTGAGCAGTTGGCCTGTTTCGGCGTCCAACTGCCGGGCCACCCCTTCTGGACCCCCGAGACCCTGCGGCGCGCCCAGGTCCGGTATCCGGGCTGGGACCTGAAGCCCTATCGCAACGCCCTCGTTTCGGCCTGACGGTTCGCCCCATGCCGATGGATGTTGAGACCTACCGCCGCCTGCAACTGGACCAGAAGCGGGACATGTCCGTGAACGGCCACGTGCCGGAAGACTTCGCCCGCTACCTGCAGCACCCGGGCGACGGCCCCTATCACCCCTGTCCGGAGGCCTTTCCGGGGGACGAGGTGCCGAAGGGCACCATCACCCGCCACCCCGATTGGTCTGCGACCCAAATCTATCCCGGCACCCATCGCGTGATCAGCATCTATGTGCCCGCCGGTCATGACCGCAGCCAAGCGGCCAATCTCATCCTCTTCAATGATGGGGCCAGCTACCTCGATCCCAAGGGGGCCGTGCGCGCCGCCCAGGTCCTGGACAGCCTCCATGCCAGCGGGGCCATTGCCCCCACCGTGGCGGTGTTCGTCAATCCTGGGCATGCCCC
>JANPAO010000320.1:0-6171 GCA_031429955.1 Phenylobacterium sp.
TCCAGGGCCGCACGGGGCGTGATCGAGGTGATCTCCCCCTGCGTATTGATGATGATCCGTCGCTCAGAACTCTCAATGGCCAGGGGGGAGCGGGCGAGCCGGCCCTGAAGCATGCAGTGATAGGCCGCCCAGAGGGGGCGCAGGACGGTCTCCATCAAGGGGCCGGTGGTGTCGTCCGGTGCACCGTCGATGGCTGTCTGGGCCTGTTCGTAGGAGAGCTTGGCGGCCGAGCGCATCAGGCCGCGAATGAACCGGTGCCCCTTCTTGCGCCCGGACCGATCAAACACCATCCGTACCGCCAGGCAGGCGCGGGCCTCACCCTGCCGCAGGGAGCAGAGCCCCGCCGACAGCCGCTCTGGCAGCATCGGTTCGACCCGGTCGGGGAAGTAGACGCTGTTGGATTTCTCGCGGGCGACGATGTCCAGGGCCGAGCCGGGGCGGACATAGGCCGCGACGTCAGCAATGGCGACCCAGATCACCCAACCGCCCTGGTTGCCGGCGTCGGTATCGGGCTCGGCATAGACCGCGTCATCGTGGTCGCGGGCGTCGGGGGGATCGATGGTCACCAGCGGCACCTGGCGCAGATCCTCGCGACCGCTGAGGGTGGGGGGCAGGGCGGCTTGCGCCTCGGCCTCGGCCTCCTTGGAGAAGCCGGTGGGGATGCCGTGGGAGTGGATGGCGATCAGGGAGGCAGCCCGGGGCTGGTCCTCGCGACCCACCACCTCCAGCAGCTTGCCGCGCTTGGGCCCATAGCGGTGCTCGGAGGTTCCCACCTGGGCCAGGACCAGATCCCCATCCCGAAGCTTCTGAGCCTCCGGGTCGGTGAGCAGCAGGCTCTCCTTGGACTTGCGGTCCACCGGCTCGACCCGCACCTCGCGGTTGGATTTTCGGATCACCCCCAGGATCTTGTGGGCGCTGCCACCCAGGCGCTTGATCAGGCGGGCTTCGGTCTCGCCGGTCTCCAGGGCCTCGAAGCGCACCAGCAGCCGATCGCCGACCCCCGGTGCACCGCCCACGGGATCATTGCGGCTGGGGGCGAGACGGACCGTGGGGGTGTCGTCGCCCTTGGTCAGGCGGACCATCAGCTCGCCGTCGTTGTCTTTCTCGATGACGTCCACGACCCCCACCGGGGGCAGGGCACCAGCCTGGGCCAGGCCCTTGCGACCGCGCTTGCCCAGGGCACCGGAGGCTTCAAGCTGGCGCAGCATGTCCCGCAAGGCCTTGCGGTCGGCACCCTTGAGGCCAAAGACCTTGGCGATTTCGGCCTTGTCGGTCTCTCCGGCCTCGGAGATGTATTTCAGCAGGGTCTCACGATCGGGCAGGCCCTGGGCGGGCTTGGGTTTGAACCGGGAGGCTTTGGGCGCGCGAAGTTTAGCCATGGGGCCTTGTAACCCGCATCGACCCGACTCGCCTCCCCAATCCTGGCGTCAGCCCGGAAGGCGCTCGAAGGCTGGAAGGCCCTCGGGGATGTGGTGGAAGGCCTGTTTGTCGACGGTGAAGATCGCCAGGTCCGGCGCAAACACGCTGGGATCGTCCAGGGACCCCACCTTGATGATGACCGCCGGGAACCCCGGAGAGCGCGTGACGACATGGGTGCCGCACTCGGCGCAGAACTCCCGCGTGACGGCCCGCGCGAGATCGCTGCGGCTGAACTGCTTGGGGGTGCCCTTGGTGTAGGAGAAGCTTGGGATCGGCATGGCGATGAAGACATTGGCAGAGCCGCCGGTGATGTGCTGGCACTCCCGGCAATGGCACTGGGCCTTCATCATCGGCTCGCCGTCGGCGACGTAGCGCAAGGCCCCGCAGTAGCATCCACCTTCGAGTTTCATGGTCGCCTCCCCTTAACTTGGTCAGACAGTAGGCGATGGCCGGAGGCTGTAAAGCCAAGGCTCAATCGTCATCCAGAAAGTGACCCAGTCGGCTCAGGCCCTCGATGGTGGTGGCACCCTGCGTCTTGGTGACGGTACGCACTGTGCCCACGGTGCTGGCGGCGATCTGGGCGGCAAGGGGTTCGGAGTGGGTCACCAGCCAGACCTGCGATCGCTCGGAGGCCTGGCCCACCAGCCGGGCAAGGGGGGTCATCAGGGCCGGGTGCAGGCTGGACTCCGGCTCGTTCAGGGCCACGAAGGCCGGCAGACGGTAGGCCATCAGGGCACCGGCCAGGGCCAGGAACTTCAGGGTCCCGTCCGACAGTTCGCTGGCCTCGAACACCCGCTTGGGAAAGTCGGGAAAGCTCATGCCGAAGCTCGCGGTGTGACCCGGGGTTGGAACGATCAGGCGCGCGCCGGGAAAGGCTGCGTCGATCAGGGCGTCCAACTCCACGGTATCCTGGCGGATATGGGCCAGGGTGGCGAACACTGCGGCCAGGTCCGAACCATCGGAGGCCAGGGTCGGTGTGGCGACGGCGGTACAGGGCCGGCGCAGGGGCGAGGCCGCGTCGGTCCGCAGGTCGTGGTAGAACCGCCACTCCAGCAGGGTTCGCCGAACCAGGTCCAGGCCCGGATACTTGCCAGGATCCTCCAGCCGCCCCAGCACAGTCTCAGAGGCCAGGAGGTCAATATCCACCTCCTGGGGTCGGCCCTCTTCGTCGCGGGCCATCACCGAGGGACCCTTGCGGTCCAGCAGCCGCACCGGTCGGCCGCTGCTGAGATAGGCGAGGTGTTCGGTCTTGATCTGGGGCTCGGTCTCGAAGGTCGGTGAGGCTTCCCTCGGCGGGAACCCCACCTCCACCTCGTAGCGGTAGCCGACACCCGGACGACCTGGGACCGACAGGGCGACGGAGAAGCACATCCGGGCGGGTTTGCTGGGGTCTCGCGGCCCCGCCCAGAAAGCCGCCGCCATGCCTTCGCCGGCCAGCTCAATGCCGAGCCTGTTGGCCGCTGCGGCCCGCAACAGTTCCAGGGCCCGATAGAGGTTGGACTTGCCCACGCCATTGGCCCCGACGAACACATCGAGGTTTGAGACCGGATAGGAAATCTGCCGCAGCGACCGGTACCCCGAAGCGGAGAAGTCGCTCACGGGCAGGGTCATCGGCCTAGGCCTTGCCGACTTTCTTGGCGGCAGGCTTCTTGACGGCAGGGGCCTTGGGCTTTGCTGCGGCCTTGGGCTTGGCGGGAGCCTTGGTCTTCTTCGCCGGCTTCTTGCCGCCGCCCTTTTCGACCCGTTCGGCGATCAGTTTCACCGCCTCTTCCAGGGTGAGGTCCTGGGGGTCTGATCCCTTGGGGACATTGGCGTTGGTGGAGCCATGCTTGATGTAAGGACCATAGCGACCAGACAGGACCTTGACCGGCTGGCCATCGACGGGGTGAGCGCCGAGATCCTTTAGAGCCGCAGACTCGCCGCGTCCGCCACGACCGCCGGCACGCTTCTCGGCCAGCAGGGTGACGGCGCGGTTCAGGCCCACCTCAAACACCTCATCGGCGGTGGGCAGGTTGGCGTAGGTGCCGTTGTGCAGGACAAAGGGTCCAAAGCGCCCGATCCCTGCGGTGATCATGACGCCGTCTTCGGGATGGGTGCCGACCTCGCGCGGCAGGCGCAGCAGGCGTAGACCCTTTTCCAGGTCCATGGCCGGTGCCGACCAGCCCTTGGGCAGGCTGGAGCGCTTTGGCTTCTCGCCATCGCCCAACTGGACATAGGGGCCAAAGCGTCCGGATTTCAGGAACACCGTCTCGCCGGTCTCGGGATCGACCCCCAGCTCACGGTCGCCGTTCTCGGCCTGGGCTTCATCGCCAGACTGGGCGATGGGCCGGGTGTAGCGGCATTCCGGATAGTTGGAGCAGCCAATGAAGGCCCCGAACTTGCCGGTCTTCAGGGACAGTTGCCCCGCCCCACAGGTGGGGCAGGCGCGGGGATTCGATCCATCTTCCTTCTGGGGGAAGATGTGGGGACCAAGGGCTTCGTTCAGGGCGTCCAGCACATGGGTCACCCGCAGTTCGGCGATCTCGCCGACGGCGGCGTGGAAGTCCTGCCAGAACTCCCGCAGCAGGGCCTTCCAGTTCAGCTCACCGGCCGAGACCAGGTCGAGCTTCTCTTCCAGGGCGGCGGTGAAGTCGTACTGGACGTAGCGATTGAAGAACTGCTCCAGGAAGGCGGTGACCAGCCGTCCCTTGTCCTCGGGGATGAAGCGGTTCTTGTCCATCCGCACATATTCGCGGTCCCGCAACACGGTCAGCACCGAGGCATAGGTCGAGGGACGGCCGATGCCGAGCTCCTCCATCTTCTTCACCAGGCTGGCTTCGGAATAGCGGGGCGGGGGTTCGGTGAAGTGCTGGTCGGCGCGGGCCAGGATCACCTTGGCCTCGGCCCCCTCCCGAACCTGGGGCAGGCGACCGCTCTCCTCGTCGCCCTCGTCGTCGCGGCCCTCTTCGTAGACGGCCAGGTAGCCGTCGAACAGGATCACTTGGCCGGTGGCGCGCAGGCCGGTCTTGCCGTCGGCGCTCTCCAGCTCGATGGTGGTCCGCTCGATGCGGGCAGCCTCCATCTGGGAGGCGATCATCCGTTTCCAGATCAGCTCATAGAGCCGGCCCAGGTCACTCTCCAGGCGCAGAGAACCGGGATTGCGGGCCAGGCTGGTGGGGCGGATGGCTTCGTGGGCCTCCTGGGCGTTCTTGGCCTTGGTCTTGTAGATCCGGGCGCTCTCGGGAACGTATTCCTTGCCATAGATGCCGCCGATCACCAGGCGGGCCTCGTCCAGGGCTTCAGGTGCCGATTGCACGCCGTCGGTCCGCATATAGGTGATGAGACCCACGGTCTCGCCGCCGATGTCGATGCCTTCGTACAGCTTCTGGGCGGCCTGCATGGTGCGCTGGCTGGAGAAGCCCAGCTTACGGGCGGCTTCCTGCTGCAGGGTCGAGGTGGTGAAGGGCGGGGCTGGCGAGCGCCGGGCCGGCTTCTTTTCCACCGAGGCGATCTTCAGGCTGGCGGCGGCGACCGCGGCCTTGGCGGCCAGGGCCGCGGCCTCGTTGCCGAGGTCAAACTTGGTCAGCCGCTTGCCGTCGTGCTTGACCATCCGGGCCAGGAAGGCGTCGCCGCCCGCCGAGACGTCGGCATCGACGGTCCAGTATTCCTGGTTCTTGAACCGTTCGATCTCAATCTCGCGGTCCACCACCAGCCGCAACGAGACCGATTGCACGCGCCCTGCAGACCGCGCGCCTGGCAGCTTGCGCCAGAGCACCGGCGACAGGGTAAAGCCCACCAGATAATCCAGCGCCCGGCGGGCCAGATAGGCCTCCACCAGTTCCATATCGATGTCGCGGGGGTGCTTCATCGCCTCGGTGACGGCCGACTTGGTGATGGCGTTGAACACCACCCGCTGGACGATGGCCCCCTTTACGGCCTTCTTCTTCTGAAGGACCTCCAGCACATGCCAGGAAATGGCCTCGCACTCGCGGTCGGGGTCGGTGGCCATGATGATCTTGTCGGCGGACTTGGCGTAGTCGGCGATCTCCGACAGGCGCTTGGCGGACTTGGCGTCCACGTCCCAAAGCATGAGGAAGTCTTCGTCGGGCTTTACCGAGCCGTCCTTGGCCGGCAGGTCGCGCACATGGCCGTAGGAGGCCAGGACCTTATAGTCCGAGCCCAGGTACTTGTTGATGGTTTTGGCCTTGGCCGGGCTCTCGACGACGACGAGGTTCATGCGGTTTTAAGGGTGGTCCAGGGGGCGGGGTGCCCCAAAATCAGGGGCACGGAAGGTGGGGTGTCCACCTAGCCCGTGTCAACGGGTCCTGACCATCCCGCAAAATATCGCAGTGAAGGTTTAGGCGCGCACGACCATGCCGCCCGGCAGCAGCTCGGCCCGACCGGCCAGGGCCAGTTCCATAAGGGCGGCCAGCACCGAGGGGGCCGGGGCCTTGGCGGCGCGGACGATCTCATCTCGGGACACCGGCGTGGGTGACAGCAGGTCGGCGATGGATTCACGCAGGGCGTCGGAGACCTCGGCGGTGTCGAAGCCATAGGCGGTGGGTTCGGGCTCCTGAAATCCCGACAACCCCTCCAGGGCGCGCAGGACATCTTCGGCCCCTTCGCAGATCGCCGCACCCTGGCGGATCAGGTCATTGGTGCCCCGCGCCCGGGGATCGAGGGGGGAGCCTGGAACTGCCAGCACCTCGCGGCCCTGTTCGGCGGCCAGTCTTGCGGTGATCAGCGAGCCGGATCGGATCTCGGCCTCCACCA
>JANPAO010000321.1:0-10519 GCA_031429955.1 Phenylobacterium sp.
GGTGGCTTCCCTGGTCTTCAAAACCAGTGACACGTCCAAAAGGCGTGTGGTGGGTTCGATTCCCATCCACCTCCGCCACGCTGCCCTTGCCTAGGTGAGCTGATCTCAATGACGACGTCCAAGCCCGGTTTCACCCTGACCGACCTGGAAGGGCCGGCGCGCCAGTTTCCGACCGGCCGGCCAAGTCTGATCTGCTTTGTTAAGGAGGACTGCCACACTTGCAATCTGGTGGCACCGATCCTGGAGGCGTTTCACCAGACCTGGGGTGACGGGGCCGACATATGGGTGCTGGGGCAATCGGGCGAGGGCAACCTGGTGCTGCGGGACCGTCACGGCCTGACCCTGCCCTTCCTGGATGACAGCGACTGTAGGACCTCCTTTTCCTGGGACTTCGAGATCGTTCCCGCCCTCTTCCGGTTCAGCGCCGATGGCGACATGCTGGCAAAGTTCGAGGGGTTCGTCCGCGAGGAGTGGCAGGGTTTGGCGCAGGCCACGGCCACCGACCTCGGCGCCGGGCCTGCTGCGATCGATTGGCAGGCCCTCCCAGAGTGGCGGCCGGGTTGCGGCTCCAAGCACCTGGACCCGGAGATCCATGACAAGCTTTCGGCCCAGGCCGAGGACAGCCCCATCCGCGCCCGGCGGATCGAGATCGCCAGCTCCGACGACATTGCCGAGTTCATGTACGATCAGGGCTTCAGCGATGGCCTGCCCGTGGTGCCCCCTACCGCCGAGCGGGTGCTGCGCATGCTGCGGGGCAGCCCCAGGGAGCCCCAGGACATCGTCGCCGTCGTGCCCCCCAACATGGCGCCGGTCACGGTCGAGAAGATCGCCATCAATGCGGTGATGGCCGGGTGCCGACCTGAGTATCTGCCCGTGGTGATCGCCGCCGTGGAGGCCGTCTGCACC
Source organism: Phenylobacterium sp. (assembly GCA_031429955.1). Classification (GTDB taxonomy): domain Bacteria; phylum Pseudomonadota; class Alphaproteobacteria; order Caulobacterales; family Caulobacteraceae; genus Phenylobacterium. Next base: position 907 of record JANPAO010000321.1, read on the forward strand.
GACGAATTCAACATGCACGGCGTCACCGCCACCACCATGGGGGCCTCGCCTGTCCTGGTGATCAATGGACCAATCCGAGATCACATCGGCATGAATATGAAGCTGGGTGCCCTGGGTCCCGATAACCGCGCCAACGCCACCATCGGCCGTGCCGTGCGCCTGGTGATCCGCAATGTCGGCGGCGCACGGCCCGGCGGCGTGGACCGCTCCACCCTCAGCACGCCCATGAAGTTCACCATGTGCTTCCCTGAATGGGAGGAGGGCTCCCCTTGGGATCCCCTGCATGTCGAGCGGGGCTTTCAGCCCCAGGACTCTGTGGTCACCGCCTTCGCCATGACCAGCGGACCCGTGCAAATCGTCGATCAGGAGTCCCGGGCACCTGACCAGATCGCCGGTTCCCTGGGCCTGGGTCTGGAGGGGGTCTTCCTGTCCAAGGTCCATCGGATGCACACAGACACTCTGCTGGTGGTCTGCCCCGAACACGTCCGGAGCCTGCAGAGCCAGGGGCTCTATTCCAAAGCCCAGCTCCGGGCGAGAATACAGGCTGTGACCGCCCGTCCCCTCAGGGACATGGTGGCCAACGAGATCTCGGGTGCGGGGATCGGCCTGGCCGTGGCGTCGGGCCTCTCGACGGCTCAACTTGACGCGCCGGTGTCGAAGTTCGCCGATGAGAAGTACATCCATATCGTGGTGGCCGGGTCGGAAGCTGGAAAGTTCTCCGCCGCTTTTCACGGCTGGGTCACCGGTCCGGCGGGATCGGTGGTCGTTTCCAAGAAGATTGAGTACTGATAGCTTGGCCCAGCTGCTGTGGAGGGCGTCGATGACGACAATTCTGGATCCAACCGACGAGCGCGTTCCGGTGGAACGCCAGATCACCCCACGAACCGGCGACATCACCGGCGTTCTGGGCCTGCTGGATATCCGCAAGCCCAGGGGCGATGTCCTGCTGGACGAGCTTCAAGCCTTGCTGGCAGCACGCTACCCGAAGGTGGAGATCCGGCGCTATCAGAAGCCCACCTTCGCCAAGCCCTGCCCCAATGACCTGCGGCTTCAGATCCGCTCAGAATGCAACTTCCTGGTAGAAGCCCTCGCCGATTGAGGATCATGCACGACGTGCAGTCTGCACGACACCGTATGGTTTGAGATCCAAGGTCTTCCCGCCGTCACCATCGCCTCAAGCGAGTTCAGTCAGGCCGCCCAGGTCCAACGCGCGGCGCTGGGGATGGAGGGGGCACGCTACGTCCTGGTGGACCACCCGATCCAGGACGCCAATGACGCGGAGATGCGGGGCAAGGCCAGGGCGGTCCTGGACGCCGTCGTCCAGGCCCTGACCGTCTGATCGCCCGACCCCTCAGGTGGCGGGTGCGACCTTGTCCTGGGTCTTGGTGTCGAAGTCGCTGGCCTCGTGGCGTTCCAGCAATTGGCTGGCGGGGTCGCCGAACGGGCGGTTGACCATGCGACCGCGCTTGACCGCCGGACGCTCGGCAATGGCATCGGTCCAGCGGATGACGTTCTTGTACTCTGCCACCTGCAGGAACTCTCCAGACTCGTAGAGCAGGCCTTTGGAGAGGCCGCCGTACCAGGGCCAGATCGCCATGTCGGCGATGGTATAGGTGTCGCCGACCATGAACTCGTGCTCGGCCAGATGACGGTCCAGCACGTCCATCTGGCGCTTCACCTCCATGGCATAGCGGTCGATAGCATATTCGATCTTCACCGGGGCATAGGCGTAGAAGTGGCCAAAGCCGCCGCCGAGGAAGGGGGCGCTGCCCATCTGCCACATCAGCCAGGACAGGGTCTCGGCCCTCGGGCCCGGCTCCGTCGGCAGGAAGGCGCCGAACTTTTCGGCCAGGTGGATCAGGATGGCGCCGGACTCAAACACCCGGATCGGCTCTGGCCCACTACGATCCACCAGCACCGGAATCTTGGAGTTGGGATTGGCCGCCACGAAGCCAGATCCAAACTGGTCGCCATTGATGCGGACCAGCCAGGCGTCGTACTCGGCGCCGGTGTGGCCGGCCGCCAGCAGTTCCTCCAACAGGATGGTCACCTTCATCCCATTGGGGGTGCCCAGGGAGTAGAGCTGCAAGGGATGGCGGCCCACCGGCAGCTCCAACTCCTGAGTGGGTCCCGCGATCGGGCGATTGATCGCGGCAAACCGCCCGCCGGCCTCCTTGTTCCAGGTCCAGATCTTCGGGGGCGCATAGGTTGGGGCGTCGGTCACGGGTGATCTCCTGAAGGTAATCGGTCGCCATGGGCGCTGCGTGGGATGTGGGAGGTGTCCTCGGACTTGGCGAGGGGGTGGCGGTCGGTTTCGTCCAGCGCCTGCAGAACCGCCAGGGCTAAGCGCGGAAGGTCTTCATCGGCCACGGCCCTTAGGTCCAGCAGCACCCGATCACGCTCAATCCTTCCCACCACCGGGGAAGGTCCAGTCCGCAGGCGCCGAGCCAGGTCCTCCGCACCGACCTGAGCGTCCCGTAGCGCCACGGCGAAGCTGGGCAGGGGGAGCATGGCCATGGCGCCGCCGCCGGCATAGCCCTGGGTCTCAAGGACCTCGGCCTGCAGGGAGGTTACGCTGTCGAGCAGGTCCTTTAGGCTTCGAGCCCTGGCCTCAAGGACTTGGGGGGTCTGGGTCAGCATCCGTAGAACCGGAACCTGAGACACGGGATTGTGGGGCGGGCGATAGAGCTTGAGGGTCGCGGCCAGGGCTGCCAGGGACAACTTGTCCAACCGCAGGGCGCGGGCCAAGGGATGACCGGCGATATGTTCAACCAGTCGTCGCTGCCCTGCCAGGAGCCCGGCCTGGGGGCCTCCCAGCAGCTTGTCGCCACTGAAGATCACCAGATCGACACCGGCCTGGATGCTGGCCTGGACCATAGGTTCATCGGCAATGCCATAGGGGGACAGGTCCACCAAGGCCCCACCACCCAGGTCCTCCACCAGGATCACCCCATGGGCGTGGGCAAGGCCCGCGAGATCGCTCAGACTGGGGGCGCTGGTAAAGCCCGTGATCCGAAAGTTGCTGGGATGGGTCCGCAGGATGACGCGGGCGTCGGGGTGGTCGCGAAGGGCGCGCTCATAGTCGCGCAGGTGGGTGCGATTGGTGGTGCCCACCTCAATCAGGCGCGATCCGCTCTGAGCCACGATGTCGGGCACCCGAAAGCCGCCGCCGATTTCCACCAGCTCGCCGCGAGAGACAATGACCGGACGACCCTCTGCCAGCGACGCCAGGGCCAACAGCACGGCCCCGGCACAGTTGTTGACCGCAAACCCGCCCTCAGCGCCGGTGACCTGGGCGATCAGCCGGTCAAGGTGATCATGCCGCGAGGCCCGAACACCGGTCTCTAGGTCGAGTTCCAGATTGGCATAACCGGTCGTCAGCTCAAGGGCGGCCACGGCTTCCCGGGCCAGGGGGGTCCGGCCGAGATTGGTGTGGATCACCACGCCGGTGGCATTGATCACGCGGGTGAGAGTCTGCCGGGCCTGGGCCTGAAGCTGCAGCCCTGCGGCCTCGATCAAGGCCGATTGGCTCGGCAGCGGCGCGCCCGCAAGGACCTGACTTCGGATATCGGTCAGGACCGCGCGAAGCGCCTGCATGAGGGCCGCGTCGCCAAACTGCGCCCTCAGGGTCACCGCGGCCGGGTCGTCAGCCAGTACGCCCACAGCCGGCAGGCGCCGCCTTGGGTCCGAATTGCCAGAGGTTGATTTCTGGTGCGCGACCTTGAGTCTCCCTAGAACCTGACCTGCTCCAGGGCTGAGCCATCCGCACGACCCACGGCAAGGTCCCCTTTTACAGAGCCCTTTGGAAGCTGGGCAAGTGCCAGGGTCAATCACCCAGGCGGGACGGCTCCGCCGTCTGGTAGCCCGTGGCCTGGACAGCCGCGAAGATGTCCGCATCGGGCAGGCTCGGCTGACGGATCGAGGCCTTGATCGCCGCCAGACCCTGGCCCGGAAAGCCCGCTAGCCGCGCGGCCAGGTCTTGGGCGTCGCCGGCCACCGTGGCATCGGGAACCACGCGATAAGCGAGACCCAGCCGCAGCAGATCGGCCGCCGTCACCCGGGCGGCCCCCAAGGCCAACTGAGCCATGACCGCCTCGCTGGCCCTGAGCCGGAGCCAGGCGATATTCATCGGGGCCTGCATGCCGAGCGCGGCCTCTCCCACCGTCAGATAGGCCCCTTCACCGGCCACCAGCAGATCACAGGCTAGGGCCAGAGAGGCCCCACCATTGATGGCGTAGCGCTCCAGGGCACAGATCAGGACGGCAGGGCAGGCATAGAGTTGGCGATGAAAGGCCGCCCAGTCGGCGCCCCAATGGGCCACCCAGTCCGGGGCCGGGCGAACCCCGAACGCCTCCACATCCAGGCCAGAGCAGAAGGCACCGCCCTCGCCACGCACGACGATGGCCCGGGCGCCGTGGGCCAGCAGTTGGGTCAAGGCCGCCTGCAGGTCCGCCACCATGGGACCCACCAACGCATTGCGCCGGTCTGGTCGCGCCAGGATCAGTTCCCCCCAGCCGTCATGAAGCTGAGTATGGGCTGCGGGCTTGGACTGGGACATGGTTATTGGGCCAATGCGGAACCGCCCCGTCAGCCACGAGGACTGACGGGACGTCCTGGCGTCTAGCTATAGATTTCGAACAGGCCCGCTCCGCCCTGGCCGCCGCCGATGCACATGGTCACCACGCCCCACTTGGCCTTGCGACGGCGACCCTCCTGGAGGATGTGGCCGGTCAGGCGGGCACCGGTCATGCCGAAGGGGTGGCCGATGGCGATGGAGCCGCCGTTCACATTGTACTTCTCGGGGTCGATACCCAGGCGGTCACGGCTGTAGAGGCACTGGCTGGCAAAGGCCTCATTCAGTTCCCACAGGTCGATGTCATCCACCGTCAGGCCCTGGCGCTTCAACAGCTTGGGGATGGCAAACACCGGGCCGATGCCCATCTCGTCGGGCTCGCAGCCGGCCACCGCCCAGGACACAAACCGGCCCAGGGGCTCCAGCCCGCGACGCTCGGCCTCCTTGGCCTCCATCAGCACCACGGCGGCAGCACCATCAGAAAGCTGGCTGGCATTGCCGGCCGTAACCCACTTTCCCGCGCCCTTCACAGGCTCCAGCTTGGCCAGGCCCTCCAGGGTGGTCTCGGGGCGATTACATTCGTCCCGGGTGACGGTGTAGTCGACGATGGTCTCTTCCTTGGTTTCCTTATTGACCGTTTTCATCCGGGTTTGCATCGGGACGATCTCGTCGCGGAACTTGTCGGCCTGCTGGGCTGCGGCCATCCGACGCTGGGATTCCAGCGAGAAGGCGTCCTGGGACTCGCGGCTAACCTTGTAGCGTTCGGCGACGATGTCGGCGGTGTCGATCATGGCCATGAAGATGTCCGGTGCCATCTTGATCAGCTCCGGGTCGATGGCCTCCCGCGGCATGCCACCGCCGGGGATCGAGATGCTCTCCACGCCGCCGGCCACCACGCAGTCAGCCCCGTCGCCGCGAATGTGGTTGGCCGCCATGGCGATGGTTTGCAGGCCCGACGAGCAGAACCGATTGACGCTGACGCCCGCCGTAGTCACCGGCATACCGGCCAGCAGGGCCACCTGCCGACCGATATTGGCCGCAGCATGGGCGTTGTTGCCGATGTAGCAGTCTTCCACGAAGTCCAGTTCGACCCCGGCGCGGGCGACGGCATGCTTCACCGCATGGGCGCCCATGGACATCGGCGGGGTGATGTTGAACCCGCCACGGCCAGACTTGGCCAGACCGGTACGGGCGTAGGACACAATGACAGCTTCGCGCATCTTGATTTCCCTGGGCTTGAAAGATGGGGTGACGAAAATTGCTGAACGATGGGTCAAACCTTAACCGCCCCGGCGCGCCTTGCGAAGCCTTCAGATCAAGGGTGGCGTTGAGCCTGGGCCCCGCGAGGAAGGGCCCTGTTGGAAGCTCATATGTGGGTTCGCGGCGGCCATGGCTGAATGCGGGGGGCGACCTGATGGATGAACAAGGATCTCCTGCTCCGCCCCTTGATTCCTGAACGAAGCCGGAACAAAGTCGAAAACATGGACCCACTGGTCACCCTGAGCCGACCTGAAACCACCACCACAGTGACGCGGGGCGCGGCGCGGCTGTTGGTGGATCTGGGCTTTGCGCCGCTGGCCGAGGTCACCCTGCCCAACAGTCGGCGCGCCGACCTGATGGCCCTGTCGCGGAAGGGGCAGATCTTCATCATCGAGGTCAAGTCGAGCCTGGAGGACTTTCGGGTCGACCGGAAGTGGCAGGAGTACCAGCCCTATTGCGACAGCTTCGCCTTCGCCGTGGCCCCGGAATTTCCACAAGGCGTGCTGCCGGAGGAGCCCGGTTTGATCGTGGCTGACGGTTTCGGGGGCGCGATCCTGCGGGAAGCCCCCGTCACCCCCCTGGCCGGGGCGCGGCGCAAGGCCCTGACCCTGGCTTTTGCCAGGCTGGCGGCGTGGCGTGCCGCCGGCGGAACCGGGGGGCTGGTACTGGATTAACGCACCTTGTGCGGAAGTGGATGCCGGGTCCGCCGCCCGACGTGAGCTACACGTTTAGTTTTGGCGCGGGTTTGGCCAGGATGCGCGGCAGGGTTCGCCGATGCATTCCCAGGCGGCGGGCGATTGGGGTGACCAGCAGGTCGACATCGTGATGATCAGACACCATCGCAACCCCACCAGGGTCTGGATGGGCAGGCGGCTGTAGCCCCGATGCGGGACGTCCCAGCCAGGCTCGACTTGCGTCCAGTCCTGGCTTTGCCTATCGAGGCTGGACATCGGTCCCAAGGGCGCTGTGGTCTCTCTACCGGCCATTGCGCCGCAAGCATCGGGAAGATGGCGGCCCCTGACGAGATAAAAGGTCCTAGCATGCCCCGCCGCAACCTGATCGTGATCGCAGGCTCCCTGCTGGCCCTGGTCCTGACGATGGCCCTGGTGTGGCAGACAGGTGTATTCCGCGCCCCGCGCCCGGCCCTCGTGGGCGGACCCTTCCAGTTGGTGGACCAGGCCGGAAGGCCGGTCACCGAGGCCGTGCTGAAGGGCAAGTGGACCCTGGTCTTCTTCGGTTTCACATATTGCCCCGATATCTGCCCCACCACCTTGCAGGTGATGGGCATGGCCCAGGAGCGGCTGGGTCCCAAGGCCAAGGACGTGCAATTTGTGCTGGTGAGCCTAGATCCCCAGCGCGACACCCCGGCACAAATGGCCAGCTATCTGGACAATGAGGTCTTTCCCAAGGGGATCATCGGCCTGACCGGAACCCCGGCCCAGGTGGCTGCGGCGGCCAAGGCCTATCGGGTGGCCTATCAGAAGGTCGGCGATGGCTCGGACTATCTGATCAACCACTCCACCCCCAGCTATCTGATGGATCCCAAGGGCCGGTTTGACCGGGTAATTCCCTTTGGCATAGGGCCTGATGAAGTGGTGACCCAGATCACAGCGGCTAAGTCCGGGCGTTAGGCTCCGCCCAGGCGGCGTGAACAGGGCTGGACTTTGTTAAGTCCGAGCGTGCATGCTGCAACGCACAACTGGACGATCACCGATGTTCTATGCCCTCTACGAAGCCAGCTATGTGGCCACCACACCCCTGCGGTTCGCCGCCCGGGCGGCCCGGGACTTCTGGTCATCGCCGCTGAACCCCGCCCGTGACAGTGACCTTGGACGGCGGATCTTTGCCAATGCCGATCTGTTTTCCAACCTGACCCGCCGCTATGGCCGTCCGGCCTGGAACATCGACAGCGTACAGATCGACGGCAAGGCCGTGCGGGTCACCCAGACCGAGGTCTGGTCCAGTCCCTGGGTCAAGCTCACCCACTTCAGCCGCAACATGGCCGATATGCGCAAGGCCGGTCGTCGAGAGTTGGAGCCGGCGGTGCTGATCGTCGCCCCGCTTTCGGGCCACTATGCCACCCTGCTGCGGGGCACCGTAGAAGCTTTCCTGCAGGACCATGAGGTGTTCATCACCGACTGGTCCAATGCTCGCGACGTGCCGCTGCACGCCGGGCGCTTCGACTTCCACGACTATCTGGACCATGTGCGTGAGATGCTGCGCCTGCTGGGGCCCCGGCCCCATGTGGTGGCGGTCTGCCAGCCGGGCCCGGCGGTGCTGGCCGCAGCAAGCCTGATGGCCGAGGATGGCGAGGAGAGCCGGCCCGGCACCATGACCTTCATGGGCTCGCCCATCGATGCCCGGCTGTCGCCCACCGTCACCAACAAGCTGGCGGAGGAAAAGCCCTTCTCCTGGTTCCAGTCCACCATGATCGACACAGTGCCCGCGCCCTATCCGGGCCTGGGTCGCAGGGTCTATCCGGGCTTCGTACAGCTCTACAGCTTCATGTCGATGAACGCCCAGAAGCACCAGGACGCCCACAGGCAGTATCTGGGCGACCTGATGAAGGGCGACGGCGACGCCGCCGACAAGCACCTGGAGTTCTATGACGAGTACCTGTCGGTGCTGGACCTGCCCGAGGAGTTCTATCTCCAGACCGTCGACTATGTGTTCCAGCAGTATCTGTTGCCCAAGGGTGAGCTGGTCCACCGGGGTCGCCAGGTGAACCCAGCGGTAATCACGGACATCGGCCTGCTGACCGTCGAGGGCGAGAACGACGACATATCCGGGATCGGTCAGACTCAGGCCGCCCATGGTCTCTGCTCGGGCCTGCCCGAGGACTTGAAGCAGCTCTATGTGCAGCCCCATGTGGGCCACTATGGTGTGTTCAACGGTCGCCGGTTCCGCGAGGAGATCTATCCCCGGGTCAGGGCCTTTATCCGCAAGTGCGAGACCGGGGTCGAAACGGCCCGCGACGCAGCCTAGAGCGGCGATCAGATAGACTCTGATCGCCGCGCTAGGTTTTTTCTTTGTCGCGCGTTTGATCCGAAAACCGGTTCCCACTTTTCGGAACGCGCTCTAGCTTCACGGCCATGTCCCTGTTTGGTCGCCCCCTGGCCGACGGCGATCGGCTGGAGGTGGCCGGTGCTGTTGTCCGTCTGAAGGTTCACGCCCGCGCGCGTCGGGTCTCTCTGCGCCTGGACCGCACCCGCCGCGAGGTGGTGGCCACAGCTCCGTCCCTGCGCCGCCTGGGGGAAGCGGCGGCCTTTGCCACCGAACGTGCCGGCTGGATCACCGCCCGGCTGGCCGAACTACCCCAGGGACAGATCATCGCACCGGGCCTGACCCTGAGCCTGTTTGGGGACCCCTGCGTGCTGGAGGCGGCCACCCATCCGGCCCGGTTCTTCCCCGCCACAGAAGACCAGCCCGCTCGCATCGCCGCCCGAGGCGAAGGTCCGGCCTATGGGCGCGCGGTCATGCGGGTCTTGAAGGCCCAGGCCCTGGCGACCTTTCAGGCGCGCACCGCCTACTATTGCCAGCAGTTGGGTGCCAAGCTGCCGACGGTGACGGTGATGGATGCCCGCGGGCGCTGGGGGTCATGCCGTCAGGGTCTGCCGGGGCGAGCCGCCTCGATCCGTTATAGCTGGCGGCTGGCGCTGGCCCCCTTCGCGGTGGCCGACTATGTGGTGGCCCACGAATGCGCCCACCTGCGGGAAGCCAATCATGGGCCGGCCTTCTGGGGTCACGTCAAGACCCTGCTGGGGGACGAGCGCCCCCACC
>JANPAO010000322.1:0-6299 GCA_031429955.1 Phenylobacterium sp.
GATGTCGTGGGGCCGATCTGCGAGACCGGCGACATCTTCACCCGCGACCGCGACCTGCCCCGCCTGGAGGCCGGCGACCTGGTGGCCTTCATGAGCGCCGGTGCCTATGGGGCGGTGATGTCCAGCATGTCCTCATAGGTCGGGCGCGGGCGGATGACAGCAAAGCGGTCGCCGTTCACCAGCACCTCAGGCACCAACAGGCGGCTGTTGTACTCGCTGGACATCACCGCCCCATAGGCACCGGCGCTCATGAAGGCCACCAGGTCGCCGGCCTCCAGGCGGGGCAGGTCGCGGTCGCGGGTGAAGGTGTCGCCGGTCTCGCAGATCGGCCCCACGACATCATAAGTGACGGGGTCGCCAGGGCGGACCTTCACCGGGCGGATATCGTGAAAGGCGTCATACATGGCCGGCCGGATCAGGTCGTTCATGGCCGCGTCCAGCACCGCGAACTTGCGGCCCTCGGGCCTCTCATGGACGTGCTGAACCTTGGAGAGCAGCACACCGGCATTGGCGCAGATCATCCGACCGGGCTCAAAGGCAAACTGAATGTCCAGGCCCTTCATGGTCCTGGCGATCATGGCGGCATAGTCGGCTGGCGAGGCCGGCGTCGGCATGTTGAAATAGGGCACCCCCAGACCACCGCCCAGATCCAGCCGCTCCACCGCCAGGCCCTCGCCCCGCAGCCGCTCCACCAGGCCGCGCATCTTGACGAAGGCTTCCTCCAGGGGGGCGAGATGGGTGATCTGGCTACCGATATGGCAGGTGACACCCACCGGCTTCAGGCCAGCATTGTTGGAGGCCTGGGCATAGAGCCGCTCGGCCTCGGAGAAGGAGACGCCGAACTTGTTGTCGGACTTTCCGGTGGAGATCTTGGCGTGTCCCCCGGCGCTGACATCAGGGTTGACGCGAATGGCGATGGTCGCCCGGATGCCCAGCCCTTGAGCCACCCGCGAGGCCATGTGCATTTCGGGCTCGGATTCGACATTGATCTCACCGACCCCGTGGGTCAGGGCAAAGGCGATCTCGGCCTCGGTCTTGCCGACGCCGGAGAAGACGATGCGCTCGGGCGGCACGCCGGCGGCCAGGGCCCGGCGGATCTCGCCCTCCGAGACGGTGTCGGCTCCCGCCCCCAGACGTGCCAGGGTCCGCAGCACCGCCACGTTGGAATTGGACTTCACGGCAAAGGCGATCAACGGATCGCCCAGGCCCTCATTCACCAGGGAGTTGCGCAGCACGGTGTAGTGCCGCTCCAGGGTGGCGGTGGAATAGACATAGACCGGCGTGCCAACCGCGTGTGCGATGGCGCTGAGGCCCACCGCCTCGCAGGCCAGCTCGCCACCTACGACCTCAAAGTGGTTCATCGCGGACGGGCATAGGGATCGGGCAGGGCGCCCTGCGGCCCGCTGGCCGTGGGGCTGTTGGTGCCCTCGATAGGGATGGCCCGCGATGGCGAGGGATCAGAATTGGTGTTGCGCGGATCGATGGTCCGGATCGAACGGGCAGGCGCTGCCCCGGCATCGGAGTTGGAACGGGCCTGGCCAATGGGGCCTGGCCGCTCAAGCTCGCCCAGCTTGCCGCAGCCTGAGAGGGCAGACGCGGTCACGGCGAGCGCGCTGATCAGCACGAGGGGGCGAAGGGTCATTTCAGCATATCCTTCCAACGCGCCACCTGGGCACGAACCTGGTCCGGCGCAGCGCCGCCGTAGCTTTTGCGGCTTCCGACCGAAGCGCGCGGGGTCAAAACATCATAGACCTCGGCCGTGATCCCCTGGGAGAGGGCCTGAAGTTCCTTGAGCGGCAGGTCGGCGAGATCGCAGGCCAGCGCCTCGGCCCGTTTAACCGCTGCGCCGGTGACATGGTGGGCGTCGCGGAACGGCATGTCGAGGGTCCGCACCAGCCAGTCGGCCAGGTCGGTGGCGGTGGAAAAGCCCGCACCGGCGGCCGCCGCCAGCCTGGCGCTCACCGGCTCCATGTCGGCGATCATTCCGGCCATGGCCGCCAAGGACAGGTCTAGGGCATCAAAGGCTTCAAAGGTGGGCACCTTGTCCTCCTGCATGTCCTTGGAATAGGCCAGCGGCAGACCTTTCATCACCACGGCCAACTGGGTGAAAGACCCCAGCATCCGCCCCACCTTGGCCCGCACCAGTTCGGCCGCATCGGGGTTTTTCTTCTGCGGCATGATGGATGAGCCGGTGGTGAAGGCATCGGTCAGCTTTATGAAGCCAAACTGTGGCGTCATCCAGACCACGATCTCCTCGGCCAGGCGCGACAGATGGATCGCCGTCATGGTGGCCGCGGCCAGGGCCTCCAGGGCAAAGTCGCGGTCCGAGACGCTGTCGAGGGAATTGGCGGTGGGTCGGTCAAAGCCCAGGGCACGCGCGGTGGCGTCGCGGTCGATGGGGAAGGGGGATCCGGCCAGGGCCGCGGCCCCCAAGGGGCACTCGTTCATCCGACGGCGGGCGTCGGCAAAGCGGCCGGCGTCGCGACCGAACATCTCCACATAGGCCATCAGGTGGTGGCCAAAGGTCACCGGCTGGGCCGGCTGCAGGTGGGTAAAGCCTGGCATCAGGGTCTCGGCATGGGCCTCGGCCTTGGCGATCAGGGCGTGCTGCAGGGCACGAAGTTGGCCGATGCTGTGGTCGCAGGCGTCGCGGACCCAGAGGCGGAAATCCACCGCCACCTGATCGTTGCGCGACCGCGCGGTGTGCAGCCGTCCGGCCACCGGCCCGATCAGTTCCCGCAGTCGGGCCTCCACATTCATGTGGATGTCCTCGAACTCGTCGCGGAACGGAAAGGTGCCAGCCGCGATCTCGGCCTCAATGGCCTGCAGGCCGCCCTGGATGGCCTGTTCGTCGGCGCTTGTAATCACGCCCTGCTTGCGCAACATCGCGGCGTGGGCGCGGGACCCGGCCAGGTCTTGCGGGGCCAGACGCTTGTCAAAGCTGATGGAGACGTTGATGGCCTGCATCAGGTCTGCGGGCTTGGCGCTGAACCTGCCGCCCCACATGACCTGGCCAGATGCGGACTTGTCAGAACCGTTCGTGGAGTCGTCGGACATATGAGCCAAGTACCCGAGGAGGCCGCAGAGCCCAGATCGGGCCTGCTGAAAGCCGCGCTCTGGAGCGTCGCCCTGCTAGGCGTCGCTGCGGTTGTCTACATCATGGCGCAGGCATCCATAAACCCCCAGCCTGCAACGCGGCTGAAGAGTCTGGCCAAGGGCGAGATGGCCAAGCTGGTCCTTCCCGCAGAGGCCGGCCCCGCGCCGGTCACCAGCTTTGTGGGCCCAGGCGGCGAACTTGTCCGGATCGGAGACTTCAAGGGCAAGGTGGTGGTGGTCAATCTGTGGGCCACCTGGTGTGGCCCCTGCATTCTCGAAATGCCCGCCCTGGCCAAGCTGGCGGCGGCCTATCAGGGCCAGCCGGTTATCGTGGTGCCGGTCAGTGTCGACGGTGATCGCGACCTGGACAAGGCGCGCGCCTTCATCGCCCAGAACGCCCCGCTGGGCTTCTATCGCGACCCGAAGCTGAAGCTTCCCTATGACTTCAAGCCCGCCGCCAACGGCATGCCCACCACCATCATCTTTGGCAAGGATGGCATCGAGCGTGGCCGGCTCGCGGGGGGTGCGGACTGGTCGGGGGCCGAGGCCAAGGCGGTGATCGACATGATCCTCGCGGAGACCTGATCTTGGTCCCGGCGCAGCCCGACACCATCGTGGCCTATGCCACTTCGCGTTGACGGGCCTTGGCCATGCTGACCTGACCGGTCAGGCTGCGCATGAAGGCCACCAGCGAGGTGCGGGCTTCGGGGGGCAGCATCTCAAAGGCGGCCAGCAGATCCAGCGCCCCAGGGGTCCGCATCCGGGACAACATATCCATGTCGCCCCCGGCATCGTGGCCTGGCGTGTCCAGCACATCCATCAGGTCGACAACCCGGCAGCGCAGGGCGCGCGCGATCTGCACCAGGCGGGAGAAGGAGATCCGGTTGGCACCGTTCTCGTACTTCTGAATCTGTTGGAAGCTGACCTTGCACTGATCGGCCAGGGCTTCCTGGGACATGCCAATGTCCGCCGGCGGATTCGCACCGCAGCCCCCAGGGCCACGTCCATGGGGTCGGGGGTCTTGTTGGAAAGTCCGGGCACTCTGAAATTCTCCTTTGCCTCTCGACATGCGAGGCCTGCAATATCCCTCAAGTAAAGGCGATCGGGACAACTTTGCATAGGGCCAACTGCAATGTTCGTCTCCCAAGGGTCCCCGAATTGGGGAATTTCGCCAAAATTTCACCAAAGCGGGTCAAATTGTGCTGGCGAGCGCCGATCCGTCCGCGCGTGGTGCCCGCTCGCAGGGCGGATTGGGTCACAGCAACAGAGTATCTCCGTCGAAATATACTCAATTTGAGTTGAGTTGATTCGAGCATCTGGCGCTTGGGTTACCACCAGAATGAGGACCTAACCTGTGAACACGCCATGGAGAGCCGAGAGTACAACTCTCAGCCATAGAACAGCGGAAGTGAGATTTTCCGAGGTCTTACGAACGCGCAGACCGCGCGCGCTCCAGGCCCTCGATCTCGGCCAGGCTGAGCCCGGCTTCCAGCAGCACCTCGCGGGTGTGCTGGCCCAGGTGGGGCGCCGGCCGGCTGATGGCGGGGGCTCCCTCTGGAAAGCGGGCGGGGGCGGCAGGCGAGGTGAAGGTGCCGCCCCGTCCGTCCTGGACCTCAACAAAGCAGCCGGCAGCCTCCGACTGGGGGGCCTGGGCCATGTCGGCTAGGCTGAGCATCGGGGCCCAGGCGAGGTCGGCCTGGGTCAGGGCCGCGCCGGCCTGTGCCAGGGTTAGGCCCTGGAACATGGCATCCACCAGGGCCCGGACCTCCCGGACCCGGTCCAGATCCTGGATGGGGACGGCGTAGTCGGCGTCCTGCAGCAGGTCGAGGCGGCCGATCAGCCCCAGCATCGCAGGATAACAGGCAGGCCCGCGCGGCACGATGCAAAGCCATCGATCATCGCCGGTGCGGAAGTAGCCGGAAATCGGGCTGGGTCGATCGCGGCGGGGCTGGGCGGTGGTGACCTGGCCATAGCGAAGCTGGATCGAGAGGTCCCAGCCGATGGCATAGGCCGCAGTTCGCAGCAGGGAACACTCCACCAGCCGACCACGCCCGGTCTCGTGTCGTTCATGCAGGGTCGCCAGAACTGCCGACAGGGTCGCCAGGGCGGTCGTGTGATCACCAAATCCTGGGCGACAGCCAAAGGGTTCCTGGTCTGGGGGAATGGTGGCGTGGGCGATACCGCTCTTGGTCCAAAACCCGGTGATGTCGAAGGCCGGCAGGTCAGCCTCTGGACCCTCCAGGCCGGCCCCGGAGACGCTGGCATAGATCAGCCGCGGCAGGTCGGATCTCAGGCTCTCATAGTCCAGCCGCGCGCGCTTCAGGGCACCGGGCCGCAGGTTGGTGACAAAGATGTCGGCGTCCTTAAGCACAGCCAACAAGGCGCTGCGGCCAGCTTCTGATCCGGTGTCCAGCACAATCCCGCGCTTGCCGCGGTTCTCCATCGCAAAGATGGGGTTGCCTGGACTGGCGTCGGTGTCGGGGTAGAAGCCCCGGGTGGCGTCCCCCAGGGCGCTCTCCACCTTGACCACCTCGGCACCCCAGTCGGCCATGATCGCGGCACATCCCGGCCCCGCCACCCAGGTGGCAAGCTCCACCACCTTCAGTCCCTGTAGCAGCATCGGCATTCCCCCCAAGCCTCCTAGACCCTGACTGTTTCAGATGGAGTCATCTGAAGCGGCAAGAAGGGTCTATCTTTCAAGTGTCAGGGCACGCCGGACGGCGGAACCCGTATCTACCTCCGCCGGACTTGCATTGGCGTCTTGGTGTCTATCCTCAGGGGCCGAGGGGCTGGCTGGCAATCAGAACCTTCGTGGAGAAAGAAGGCGCTTCCCAATTTGTCCGGACAACTTTAGGGTCACGGCATAGCTCATCTCGCCATGGATCGCCGAATGTCAGCCAAAACCCTCTTCCTCGCTGCGGCCTTCGCCGTTACCGCCACCTGCGCCAGTGCCGCAAACCTGGATATCTCCAATCCGGCCGATGCCATTACCGCCTACCGCAAGGTGCAGTGCTCGACGAAGGACAGCGTGCCCGCCGTCTATCACTGGTCAGGCCGGGCCTATTCCCGGGTCAATGGTGAGCCGGATCGCCTGCTGTTCCGCCTGGAGGGCATGAATGTGCGCCAGTGCGTCACCGTGACCGACCCGGTCCGGGGCAAGGGGTTCAAGATGGTCTCGCGGGAGCTGATGTTCTACCTCGACC
>JANPAO010000323.1:0-6268 GCA_031429955.1 Phenylobacterium sp.
GGCGCGACCAGCGACTGCCCGGCCTGGGCGCGGACCACGGCGGGGGTGAACACCGCCGGGGCGGCCAGCAGCTTCATCGCGGTGTCGAGGTCGTCGCCATCGGGCAGCCGGGCCCACAGGGCGCGCATGGCCTCCACGGGATTGAGCTTCAGCAGGCCGGCGTCCAGCGCGGCCGTCTCGACGAACACCGCCGCCCGCGCCTCGCCCAGGGCCCGGGTCAGGTCGGCGGGCATGTCGTCGAAGAAGCCGTCGAACAGCAGATGGGCCACATCTTCGAAGCGGGTCCGGCCCGCCAGGTCGTGGAGGCTGTAGCCTCGGATGATCAGATGGCCGGCTTGGCCGTCCACGTCCGACAGCACCGTACGGGCGGCGATCACCCCTTCCAGACCGTCATTCATGTCCTTGTCTCCTCGTTTCATGGGGAGACAAATCCGCCCGACGCGTGTTATCGTCAATCTTGATCAATATAATCAATATGTGACCATGGATCGCGACTGGATATCGGCGGAGGAGGCGATGGACCGCTTGGGGGTACGCTCCCAGACCCTCTACGCCTATGTCAGTCGGGGTCGGATCGAGGCCCGGCCCGATCCGGCCGACCCGCGCCGCAGTCGCTATCGCCTGGCCGATGTCGGCGGGCTGGCCGAGCGCAAGAAGCGCGGCCGCAAGGCCTCGGAGGTGGCGGCGGGGGCCATCGCCTGGGGTGAGCCAGTCCTGGCCTCGGCCATCACAACGATCGCCGGCGGCAAGCTCTACTATCGGGGCCGCGATGTGGTGGAACTGGCGCAGACCGAGACCCTGGAGTCGGTGGCCCGTCTGCTGCGCGGCGGGCATGGGGCAGCCCTCAAGCGCACCGACCGTCCCCAGCCTCCGGAGGCTGCGGACATGCGCAGCCGCGCCTTTCTGGCCCTGGCTCTCAGGGCCGGGATCGATGCGCCGGCCCTCGGACGCCACCCCCTGGCCCTGGCGGTGGAGGCTGCCACCCTGCTGGATGTCCTGACCGACGCCATTGCCGGCCAGGTGGGCGGCGGGGCGATCCACAATCGTCTGGCCCTGGCCTGGGGGCTTGGCCCCGGGGGGCCTGGGGCTGATCTGGTGCGCCGTGCCTTGGTGTTGCTGGCTGACCATGAGCTCAATGCCTCGACCTTTGCGGCCCGGGTGGCGGCCTCCACCGGGGCATCCCTGGCGGCTGCGGCCCTTGCAGGTCTCGCGGCGCTCTCGGGGCCTCGTCACGGCGGTGCCACGGCCGCCGTCCGCAGCTTTGCCACCGAGGCCACCCAGGGCGGAATTCGCCCGGTGATCGCCGCAAGATTGGGCGAAGACCGCGCCCTACCGGGCTTTGGCCACCCGCTCTATCCCGACCACGACCCCCGCGCCGCGGCCTTGCTGGATCGCTTTCACCTGACCCCTGAAATGCAGGCCCTTCGGGCCGCCGTTGAGGCCGTCACCGGGCTGCCGCCCAATATCGACTTTGCCCTGGTGGCGATGTCGGAGGCCTTGAGCCTGCCGAAAGACGCGCCCTTTGCCCTCTTTGCCGTTGCGCGCTGCGCCGGATGGATCGCCCATGCCATCGAGCAGGGCCAGACCGGAACGCTGATCCGACCGCGAGCCCGCTATGTCGGCGTTGAGGTCGCCTGAGATCCTCGCCCGTACCCTGGCCCTCCAATCGGCTCCCGGTGAACGCAATATTTACCACCGCAGGCCCTGTTGCTGAAAACCCTTCGCCGCCGAAAGTTGCCCCATGTCCGACTGGATCGCCGCCATCATCCTCGGCATCGTCGAGGGAGTGACGGAGTTCATCCCGGTGTCCTCCACCGGCCACCTGTTGCTGACCAAATCCCTGCTGGGACTGCCCAATGGCTTCTGGGACACCTTTGCGGTCCTGATCCAGCTTGGGGCGATCCTGGCGGTGGTGGCCCTCTATTTCCGCAAACTTTGGGCGGTCCTGATCGGTCTGCCCACCAGCCCAGCGGCGCGCGGCTTTGCCCTGTCGGTGTTGATCGCCTTCATTCCTGGCGCGGTCGCCGGTTTGCTCCTGCACGACGTGATCAAGACGGTCCTGTTCGAAAGCCCTCGCCTGATCTGCTGGTCCCTGATCATCGGCGGTGTGGTGCTCCTGGCGCTTGACCGCTGGTCCCCAGCCCCGCGAGAGGCCGATGCCATGGCGCTGACCTGGAAAACCTCCCTGGTGGTGGGTCTGTTCCAGACCCTGGCCCTAGTGCCGGGGGTGTCACGCTCGGGGGCCACCATCGTTGGTTCGATGCTGATGGGGGTGGAGAAAAGGGCTGCGGCCGAATTCTCCTTCTTTCTCGCCATTCCCACCATGGCCGGCGCCTTCGCCGTCGATCTCTATCAGAACAAGGACCTGATCGACCTCGACCAGGCCGGGATCATTGCCTTGGGTTTTGGGGTGAGCTTCGTGGTGGGCTTTCTGGTGGTCCGAGCCCTGGTGGACTTCGTCGGCCGCCACGGCTTTGCCCCCTTCGCCTGGTGGCGGATCGCGGTAGGGGCCGGCGGGCTGATCTGGCTGGCGCTGGCCAGCCACTGAATCGTCGGCGGGTTTAGGCGGTGGCCGCCAGGCGCTCGATCTCGTCGGCGTACTGCCCACCCCTGCGGAACCGGTAGAGATAGGTCGGCAGGATCGCCTCGACCGCGGTTGGCACGATATCCAGCTCAGCCAAGCCCGGCAGGGCGCCCGTCACCACATTGTCGACCTTCAGCAGTTCCACCTGATCTGCGGTCAGGGGCGGAGCCACCGGCGTCAGGGTGAAGATGCCGCAGAGCTTGCCGATCAGGCTGGCCACGGGGAAGGGCAGGGGGATCAGCAGACGTCGCCGATGGGTCTGGGCCATCACCAACTCCATCAGCTCGCGGAAGCTATAGGCCCGAGGCCCGCCAAGCTCATAGGTCTTGGCCGCACAGTCAGGATCGGTGACAGCCTTGACGATCGCCCGCGACAGGTCGCCGACAAACACCGGCTGCATCTTGGCATGACCGCCGCCAATCAGCGGTAGAGCGGGACTGATCATCGCCATTTCACTGAAGCGGTTGAAGAAATCGTCCTCAGGACCAAACACCACCGACGGCCGCACGATTACCGCGTCGGGATAGATCTCGCGGACCGCCGCCTCCCCCTGGGCCTTGGAACGCGCATAGCTGGACGCCGATGTCAGGTCGGCGCCCAAGGCCGAGATCTGCACCAGGCGCGGCACGTCGCTGGCCTTGGCGGCCGCGGCAATATTGCGCGCGCCCTCGGCATGGACGCTCTGGAACCTCTGGCGGCCTGTCTCGTAGAGAATGCCCACCGCATTGACCACCGCCTGGGCACCCGCGACGGCCCGCAGGATCGAGGCCTCGTTGCGGACATTGGCCTGGACCACCTCGATCTGTCCCACATCCCCCAGCAGCCGCATCCGATAGGCCAGGTGCGGCTGGCGCACGGCCACCCTTAAGCGCAGGCCCTGCTTGGCGAGGGCGCGGACAATCTGGGCTCCGAGGAAGCCCGAACCGCCGAAAACGGTGACCAGATCCTGCATGGGGTTCGCTTGGACTTGAGTGGGACTTGAGGCGTTCCCGATAGACGAAGCCACCGTGCGCCGCAATCGGACTTGGAACTAAGCACACAGGGGGCGTTGACCGGGCCAGGACGGTGCCCTAAGGAACCCCCCTCGCGCGATCCGGTGGATCGGGCCCAGGTGGCGGAATTGGTAGACGCGCTGGCTTCAGGTGCCAGTGGCTTAACGGCCGTGAAGGTTCGAGTCCTTTCCTGGGCACCATCCCTCTCCCTATATGGAAGAGGATCTAGTTTGCGCCGGAGCGAGGCGACCTTGGCAAATCATCTGCACATCGGCGATTTACCCCAGGGCGTCTTCGCCGGCGCGACCGCTGTGGCGGTGGATTCTGAGACCATGGGTCTCAGGCTCGGTCGTGACCCCCTGTGCGTGGTCCAGATCTCCGACGGCCAGGGCGATGCCCATCTGGTTCAACTGGACCGGTCGACCTACGATGCCCCAAACCTGAAGGCGCTGCTGGTGGACCCCAGCGTCACCAAGATCTTCCATTTCGGCCGCTTCGACATCGCCATGTTCTACCTCCATCTGAGGGTGGTGACGGCTCCGGTCTATTGCACCAAGATCGCCTCCAAGCTGGCCCGCACCTATACCGACCGCCACGGCCTGAAGGATGTGTCCAAGGAACTGGCCGGCATCGACATGTCCAAGGCCCAGCAAAGCTCCGACTGGGGAGCCGCCAAGCTCAGTGACGAGCAAGTGGCCTATGCGGCCTCAGACGTCCTGCACCTGCATCACCTGCGCGAACGGCTGGATGCCATGCTGGTCCGTGAGGGTCGCGACCACCTGGCGCGGGCCTGTTTCGACTTCCTGCCCCACCGCGCCCTGCTTGATGTCGCCGGTTGGGAAGAGGTCGATATCTTCGCCCATATGTGAGGCGCAGGTGAGCACCACCTACGGCAACCGGGTCGCCCTGTCGCAGAGCGACGATTTCGAACGTTGGCGGCAACGCTCGCGTCTGATCTTGCGACTGCGGATCCTGCTGCCCGTGGCCATAGGACTGATCCTCCTGTCCCTGGTGGGCTTTGTTGTTCAAAGCACTCTGGCCGGTGCCGGTGCCAAACCCCAGGATGCCGACGCCCCGATCCAACTGATCAACCCCCGCTTCCTGGGTCGCGACGACAAGGGCCGGGCCTTTGTCTTGACCGCCAAGACTGCCGTGCGGGACCCCAAGGACTATCAGAGGGTGCAACTGGATACCCCCATGCTGATCCTCGATGAGGAAGGCGTTCGGCCCACGCGGATCTCGGCCAGGTCCGGGGTCTACCGGGAGGATCGGCGGGTGCTGAACCTTCAGGGTGGGGTGAAATTGAACGGCGGCGACGTGAATTTCACCACGGCGACCTCCATCTTCAACACCGCCACCGGCGAATTGGAGGGCACCGGCGAGATTCAGGGTGCCGGGGCGCTTGGAGAAATTATCGCAAAGTCCTATGGCGTTTACGACAAGGGCGAACGCATGGTGTTCAAAGGCGGCGTGCACACGCGCGTGCAGTCGCGCTAGGACATCTGGTGCCTGTGACGTGGGCGCCTTATCAAAACGGCTCTAAGCACAGGAGAAGGAGCCCGCTGACCGGTTGCAGACCAAGGCATCTGGAATGACAGGCTCTTGACGCTCGAACGGCATGGACATGATCAGGCTTGCGATGATGAAGCATTGGGCGATGGGCGCACTGGCCTGTGGACTGCTGATGGCGGGACCGGCGGCCGCGC
Organism: Phenylobacterium sp.; assembly: GCA_031429955.1. GTDB lineage: Bacteria > Pseudomonadota > Alphaproteobacteria > Caulobacterales > Caulobacteraceae > Phenylobacterium. Next base: position 5,283 of record JANPAO010000323.1, read on the forward strand.
AACTGGCGCAGAACTCCGACGCGCCCGTGGACATCACGGCCGACGAGCTGGAGGTGGTGAACGCCCAGTGTCTGGCCACCTATCGCGGCGGGGCCGAAGCCCTGCAGGACACCGTTCGCCTTCGCGCCGAGGTGTTGAAGATCTTCTACAAGACCAACCCCTCCGCCAAGCCGGGGGGAACCGGTCAGGCTGGGGCCAATTGCGGCAATGAGCTGGATCGAATGGAGGCCACCGGCTCGGTCTTTTATGTCACCCCCCAACAGCGGGTCCGGGGCGACGCAGCGGTCTATGATGCGGCGGCCGACACCATCACCATTACCGGCGACGTGGTGGCCGCCCAGGCTCAGAATATCCTTCGGGGCTCCAAGCTGGTGATCAAGATCTCCACGGGCGATGCCCAGATGCAGAGCGGGGTCACCGGCCGCAACAAGCCTGGTCGGGTCCGCACGGTTATCTATCCCAAGTCGCAGCCAGCCTCGCCCGGCGCGCGGCGCTAAGGTGAAGCCCGAAAACTACGAAATCCTGCCTGGCCTGGCGGGCGAAGGGTTGGTTGTCGACAACATCGGAAAATCCTTCCGTGGTCGTCCAGTGGTCAAGGGTGTCACCCTGCGACTGCGGCGCGGCGAGGTGGTGGGCCTGCTCGGCCCCAACGGGGCTGGCAAGACCACCTGTTTCTACATGATCACCGGCCTGATTCCGGCTGACTACGGTGCCATCTATCTCGACGGCGAGAACATCACCGCCCAGCCGATGTACCAGCGCGCCCGCATGGGCCTGGGATACCTGCCGCAGGAAACCTCGATCTTTCGCGGCATGACGGTGGAAGAAAACGTCATGGCCGTGGTGGAACTGCGGGCACCAAACCTTTCCCAGGCGCGGGGAACGGTGACGCAACTGTTGACCGACCTGCGGATCGAACACCTGCGTAAGGCCCCGGCCATCTCGCTTTCGGGCGGTGAGCGCCGTCGGGTGGAGATTGCGCGTGC
>JANPAO010000324.1:0-2147 GCA_031429955.1 Phenylobacterium sp.
GCCCGCGTCGAGGTCCGCGCCACCCTGGCGCTGGAAAACGCCGCCAAACGCATCGAGAAGCTGGCGGCGGAGTAGGCCTACCGCCGCCCGAACAGCCGCTCGATGTCGGCCAGCTTCAGTTCCACATAGGTGGGCCGCCCGTGGTTGCACTGGCCCGAGTGGGGCGTGGCCTCCATCTGGCGCAGCAGGGCGTTCATCTCTGGGGCCGACAGCCTGCGCCCGGCCCGCACCGAGCCGTGGCAGGCCATGGTGGAACAGACCTCGGCCAGTCTCTCCGTCAGGGCCAGGGCCTGGCCGTTCTCTGACAGGTCATCGGCGATGTCGCGGATCAGGCCCGCCACATCGGTGTCGCCAAGCAGGGCCGGGGTTTCACGCACCAGCACCGCACCCGGACCGAAGGCCTCCACCGACAGTCCCATGGCCAGCAAGTCGGCGGCCTTGGCTACCACCCGCTCGGCCTCGGCGGGGTCGAGCTCCACCACCTCGGGCAGCAGCAGGGCCTGACGGGCCACCCCGCCCGCCTCCATCTCTGCCTTCATGGTTTCATAGACCAGCCGCTCATGGGCCGCGTGCTGGTCAACGATCACCACCCCGTCCCGCGTCTGGGCAACGATATAGGTTTCGTGCACCTGGGCCCTTGCGGCCCCCAAGGGGAAGTCGACCGGGTCAAACACCACCGAGGCGGCGGGCCCCTCCTGCAGGCCAGGGCCGTGGGCATAGCTGGAGGTCTCGTAGGGCACCTCGGCACGGGCCGAAACCTCGGTCAGGCCGGGGATGGCCTGGGCCAGGGCAGCGCCCCAGCCCCCCATCTTCCAGGCCGAGAAGCCCTGGGCCGAGGGTGGCGGCGCATAGCCTGGACGAAAACCCGACAAGGCCTCGGCGGCCACCGAGGTCGAGGCCCGATGCCCGGCACCGGCCAGGACATGACGTAGGCCCGAGACGATGAGGCCGCGCACCATGGCCGGATCGCGAAACCTGACCTCGGCCTTGGCGGGGTGGACGTTCACGTCCACCTGGCTGGGGTCCAGTTCCAGATAGAGCGCCACCAGGGGGTGCCGGTCGCGGGCCAGGAAGTCAGCATAGGCTCCGCGCAGGGCCCCCTGCAGCAGGCGGTCGCGCACCGGTCGGCCATTAACGAACAGGTACTGGTGGGCCGCGTTGCCCCGATTGTAGGTGGGCAGGCCGGCGAACCCCGACAGCCGGATGCCGTCCCGTTCCTGGTCGATGGCGAGGGCATTGTCCTGGAACTCGCGACCCATGATCGAGGCCAGGCGCGCCAGGCGACCCTGGGGCCCCTTGGTCTCGGCCGGCAGGCGAAGGGTGCGGCGACCGTCGAGGTCCAGGGCGAAGCTGACGGCCTCATGGGCCATGGCCTGGCGCTTGATCTCCTCAGCGATGGCCATGGCCTCCGACCGCTCGGACTTCATGAATTTCAACCGGGCCGGGGTGGCATAGAAGAGGTCGCGCACCTCAACCCGGGCCCCATGGGGTCCGGGGAAGGCCGCCGGTGACACCGCCCCCACAGCGCCCCCCTCCACCAGGATGGAATGGGCATCGGCCGCGCCCCTGGCCCTGGCACTGATGGACAGCCGAGACACCGAGCCAATGGAGGGCAGGGCCTCGCCGCGGAACCCCAGGGTCAGGATGTGCAGCAGGTCATAGTCGCCGGCGTCGTCGGGGCTGAGCTTGGAGGTGGCGTGCCGCTCCACGGCCAGGGGCAGTTCTTCAGCCGTCAGGCCCGATCCGTCATCGGCCACCAGGATGCGGGTCAGGCCACCGCCATCGGCCTGAACCTCCACACGACTTGCCCCGGCGTCGAGCGCGTTCTCCACCAACTCTTTGATCGCACTGGCAGGCCGCTCCACCACCTCGCCGGCGGCGATGCGGTTGACGGTTTCGGGCGGCAGGCGGTGGATGGTCATGGTGTGGTCTGAATCCTGAGCTTCCACATATAGGACGATTCCAGCCAGGATGCGGCCCATGACCTTTGCACGACCCCTTGCCCTCCTGGCCCTGCTGTTGGCCGGCCCCGCCAGCGCCCAGGTCGCCGACCCCGACTCGGTGCTGGTGGAGGAACTGGTGGTGACCGGTCGCCTGCCGGGGCCGGCCTGGTGGCGGGTCTCCGATGCCGACACCACGGTCTATGT
>JANPAO010000325.1:0-20340 GCA_031429955.1 Phenylobacterium sp.
GCCGGTGAGGAAGACCTTGTCGATCTGGGAGGGCGCCAAGCCCGCATCGGCCAGGGCGGCATCCACCGCCCCCTCGATCAGGGCCAACTCCGGAGCGATCCAGGTCTCAAACTCCGCCCGCGCCACCGGTCGGTCGATCTCTATGGTCCCGGCGGCGAAGTGGAAGCGGGCATGGCCGGTCGCCGAGAGCGCCACCTTGAGGTCGGAGACAGACCGATAGAGGAGGTAGCCATAGTTCTCGTCCAGGGTCTCCACCAGGCGGGCGATCTTGTCGGGCTCGGCGGCCTCACGCACCAGGCGGCGGATTTCTCGCATGTCGCGGCTGGCCCGCATCAGGGCCAACTGATCCCAGCGGGCAAAGGTGGAATAGTAGCGATTGGGAATTGGCAGGGTCTTGCCAAAGGAGGTGTAGCTGGTCCCCTTGCCCAGTTCTGGCGACACCAGCCGGTCGATGATCCGGTAGTCGAAGGCGTCGCCGGCCACCCCCACCCCAGACCGCCCCAGCGGGGTTGAGACGATCTCGCCCGCCTCTCGGGAAAAGCCGATGATGGAGAAGTCGCTGGTGCCGCCGCCGAAATCCCCCACCAGCACCGTGGCATCTTCCTTTAGCTCGCGAGCAAAGAAGAAGGCCGCCCCCACCGGCTCATAGGCATAGAGGATCTCCCTGAACCCCAGCCGGGAGAAGGCGGTTTCATAGCGCCTCAGCGCCAGCTCCGGATTTGGAGCCCCGCCAGCAAAGATCACCGGGCGGCCCACGATCACCCGGTCGGGCATCGAGGCTAGGCCCTGGCCTGCATGGTCGCGAAGTTTGAGCAGGAAGGCCGACAGCAGGTCTTCGAACAGGTAGCGGCGACCGATGATTTGGGTCTCGGTAAAGCTCTCCGAGGCGGCAAAGCTCTTGAAGGACTGGATGAACCGCGTCTCCAGGGGATCATCGACATAGGCCTCGATGGCCCAGGGGCCGGCCTCCACCACCCGCTCCTTGGGTCGGTCCGGCGGCGCATGAAAGCTGATGGCCGAGCGGAAGGCAAACAGCTCGCCCTCTGGCGCGGGATAGTTCACCAGGGTTGCGGGACCGTGGTCGCCTGCCAAGGCCACCACGGTGTTGGTGGTTCCAAAATCGATGCCGATCGTACCGGCCATGGCGCGCGCTCCTGGGTCTCAGATCTGGGGGACGACGGATCGCCACCCCAAGCCAGGTGCGCGATCCGCCTAGGGTGTGGGCAAGCCCTGGTCCATCAGACCTGAGCCTCCATCAGGTCCTGCTCATAGGCCGCCACGGTGGCCATCTGCAGGATGCGGCTCACCGAGGCCGACAGAGGGCAGATCTGCACCGACCGCGACAGCCCCAGCAGCAGGGGCCCGATGACGGTAGCCCCGCCGACGGTCTGGATCAGCTGGGTAGAGATGGCCGCCGAATGGATGGCCGGCATGATCAGGACATTGGCCGGGCCGGTCAGGCGCATGAAGGGGTAGTTGACCCGACGCTCCGGATCCAGGGCCAACTCAGGCGGCATCTCCCCTTCATACTCAAAGTCGACATCCATCTCCTCGAGCATGGCAACGGCCTCGCGCACCTTCTCGCTGCGCAGGCCCATGGGATTGCCGAAGGTGGAATAGGACATGAAGGCCAGGCGCGGGGTGTAGCCCAGGACGCTGACGGTCCGGGCTGCCTGCAGAGCGATCTCTACCAGCTCGTCAGCCTCAGGCATCTCGGTGACATTGGTGTCGGCGATGAACAGGGTGTGGCCCTTGGTGAGAACCACGCTCATGCCCATCACCCGGCCATCGGGGGCCGGATCAATGACCTGCAGAACCTCCTCCAGAACCTGATCGTAGGAGCGGGTGACGCCGGTGACCATGCCGTCGGCATGACCCAGGGCTACCATGGCGGCGGCAAAGGAGTTGCGATCCTGGTTGATCAGTCGCTGGACATCGCGCTTGAGGAAGCCCTGGCGGGCCAGGCGGTTGTAGAGATAGTCGACATATTCCGGGTTCTTGTCCGACAGCCGGGCATTGATGATCTCCAGCCCGGTGTCGGAGGGATCCAGGCCCGCGGTGCGCATGTTTTCCAGCACCAGATCCTCGCGCCCCACCAGGACGGCATGGCCCAGGCCGGCGCTCTGGAAAGCGTGGGCGGCCCGGATAACGCTGGGCTCTTCGCCCTCGGCAAAGACGATCTTCTTCTTGGGGGCGGCCTGGACCGTGCCCTGAAGCTTCTGCAGGAAGGCGGCGGTGGGATCGAGCCTCTGGGCAAGGGCGGCCCGATAGGCGTCCATGTCCTCGATGGGCTTGCGGGCCACGCCGGTATCCATGGCCGCCTGGGCGACGAAGGGCGGAATGTACCAGATCAGCCGGGGGTCGAAGGGCGAGGGGATGATGTACTGCGGGCCGAACTTTAGCTGCACCCCGTGATAGGCCGCCGCCACCTCATCAGGAACGTCCTCACGGGCCAGTTGGGCCAGGGCGTTGGCGCAGGCGATCTTCATCTCCATGTTCACGCGCCGGGCGCGCACATCCAGGGCGCCGCGGAAGATGTAGGGGAAGCCCAGGACGTTGTTGACCTGGTTGGGATAGTCGCTGCGACCGGTGCCGACGATGGCGTCAGGGCGGACAGCGTGGACCTCTTCGGGCAGGATCTCCGGATCGGGATTGGCCATGGCGAAGATCAGCGGATTGGGCGCCATCTTCATGATCATGTCCTGGGTCAGCACCCCCTTGGCCGACAAACCCAAGAAGACGTCAGCCCCCACCAGGGCCTCGGCCAGGGTCCGGGCGTCGGTGTCCACCGCATGGGCCGACTTCCACTGGTTCATGCCCGCCGAGCGGCCGCGGTAGATGACGCCGGTATTGTCGACTGCGATGCAGTTGTCGTGCCGCACGCCCATGGCCTTCATCAGGTCCAGGCTGGCGATCCCGGCCGCCCCGGCCCCGCAGAGCACAACCTTGACGTCCTTCAGCTCACGGCCGGTGATGTGACAGGCATTGATCAGGCCGGCGCAGGAGATGATCGCCGTGCCGTGCTGGTCATCGTGGAAGACCGGAATATCCAGCAGTTCCTGCAGCTCGGTCTCGATGCGGAAGCACTCAGGGCTCTTGATGTCTTCCAGATTGATGCCGCCGAAGGTGACGCCGATGTTCTTGACCACCGTAATCACCTCATCGGGATCGGTGGCCGTGACCTCGATGTCGATGGAATCCACATCGGCAAAGCGTTTGAAGAGCACGCTCTTGCCCTCCATGACCGGCTTGGAGGCCAGGGCACCGAGATTGCCCAGGCCCAGGATCGCGGTGCCATTGGAGATCACCGCCACCAGGTTGCCCTTAGAGGTATAGTCATAGGCCAGCCCCGGGTCCTCGGCGATGGCCAGGACCGGCACCGCCACGCCCGGCGAATAGGCCAGGCTGAGGTCGCGCTGCGTCGCCATCGGCTTGGTGGGGACGATCGCGATCTTCCCAGGCGTCGGATACTTGTGGAAGCTGAGGGCTTCCTCGTCGGTAAAGGTACGTTTTTCGTCGCTCATAGGGGCGGCGGGTCCTTGCAGCGCTGAGATCGGGAAGGTGCCAACCTATAGAGGGCCGCAGGGGGAAACAACCGGCGACGCCAGGAGCGTCGCCGGGCCGGTGCCTAGCCTGCCATTCGGGCCTGGAGCGCGGCCTGCATTTCCCCCAGGACCTTGGCGGCGGCGGGGTCCTTCTGGACGCGCGCCCAATAGGCGGCAATCTTCCCGTGGGCGGCCAGGAGGTCGCCCTTGCCAAACACCATGCCAAACACGCCTTGGAACATCAGGGTCGGGACCAGGGCGCAGTCGGCGGTGGTGAGGGTGTCACCTACAGCATAGGGGTCGTCGCTCATGAACAGGTTCAGATGGGTCAGGCCGTTGTCGAGCTTGGCAAAGCTGTCAGCCACCACGGCGGCGTCACGGCTGGCCGGGTTCATCTGACCAAACAGGCCAGCCCCACCGCTCTGGACATAGAGTTCGGCGACCCGGGCGATCAAGCGGCCCTTGGCGATGTCCACCGGCTTGGCGGGACGAAGGCCTGCCTCCGGAAAGGCGTCGGCCAGGTACTCCACAATGGTGTCGCTCTCGGGGATCACGGTGCCGTCGTCCAGCACCAGGGCCGGGATCTTGCCCATGGGGTTGATGGCCAGATATTCCGGGCTCTTGGTATCGCCCGGAGGAGCCAGGATCTCCACCGGCAGGGCCTTGGCATAGATGGCCAGGCGGGCGCGGGCGGCGAAGGGGGAGAGGGCTGCGGAATAGAGCTTCATGATGTTTCCTGTCGCGCCGAGGGTCTGGGTCGATTTCGGACCGCAGACATAGGGAGAGCCGGACTTGGGCGCCAGCGCCGCGATGACACCCACATCGAGCAGTTGACCTCACTGCCTCCGTCGCGGGACAAGCGATCACCAACCCGGAGAGACCCCGCTGACCCCGCCCATTCGAATTGCTGTTGCCGGCGCTCTGGGGCGCATGGGCCAGGCGATCATCGCCGTGGTCGAGGCGCGGGACGATCTCGCCCTGGTGGCCCGCTTTGATCGACCTGGTGTCGAGGGACCTGGCCTGGTGAGCCAGGACGAGGCCTTGGCTCTAGCCCAGGTGGTGATCGACTTTACGACGCCTGAGGCCTCGGTCGCCCTGGCCCAGCTCTGCGCGGCGCGCGGCGGCCCGGCCCTGGTGATCGGTGCCACCGGCATCTCTGGGGCGCAAGGTTGGGCCATCGACCTGGCGGCAGAGCAGATCCCCATCGTCCGGGCCCGCAACTTCTCTCTGGGTGTGAACATGATGATGGGCTTGGTGGCCCAGGCTGCCAGGGCCCTGGCCGCCCGCGACTATGACATTGAGGTCTTTGAGGCCCATCACCGCCGCAAGCTGGACGCCCCCTCCGGCACCGCCCTGATGCTGGGCGAGGCCGCCGCCGCCGGGCGCGGGGTGGACCTGGAGGCCGTTGCCCAGCGGGGCCGTGACGGGATCACCGGCCCGCGCCGCCAGGGCGACATCGGCTTTTCCGTCATGCGGGGCGGGGACATCATCGGCGAGCACTCGGTGGTGTTCGCCGCCGATGACGAGATCCTGACCTTCAGCCACTCAGCCCGCGACCGAGGCCTGTTTGCGCGCGGGGCGGTCGAGGCCGCCCGCTGGGTCGTTGGACAAGACAGAGGGGCCTATGACATGGCCGATGTCCTGGGGCTCTCGGCAGGCACAGGGTCATGAGCCGCGACGTTCTCGACCAGGACGCCACCGGCCAGCTTTCAGCCCTGGCCAGCAAGCAGATCTCGGCGGAGGAGTTGCTGAAGCTCGCCCTGGGTCGACAGGAACAGCGGCACTCCGACCTCAATGCCGTCATCAATGCCGATCCGGTCCTGGCCCTGGAGCGGGCCCGGGCGGTGGACGATGCCCGGAGCAAGGGGGCGACTCTTGGCCCCCTGGCGGGTCTGCCCATGACCATCAAGGACACCCTGGATGTGGCCGGCATGCCCGCCACCGCAGGCCTGGAGGTGTTCCGCCGCCGGGTATGTGAAGATGCGCTCGCCGTCGCTGCGGCGCGGCGTGCCGGGGCGGTGATCTGGGGCAAGACCAATGTTCCGGTGATGGCCGGAGACTGGCAGTCCTTCAATCCTCTGTTTGGCACCACCAACAACCCGTGGGACCTGACCCGGACCTGCGGCGGGTCCTCCGGCGGGGCAGCGGCCGCCCTGGCGGCGGGGATCACCGCGCTGGAGATCGGGTCAGATATCGGCGGCTCCCTGAGGGTGCCCGCCAGCTATTGCGGTGTCTTCTCCCACAAACCCACCTGGGGTCTGGTGTCCCAGCGGGGCCATGTGCCGCCCCAGCCGGGGGCCCATGCCGAGCGGGATCTGAATGTGGTGGGGCCTCTGGCGCGCTCAGCCCGGGACCTGCGGCTGCTGCTGTCGGTGATCGCGGGCGGGCCGGTGGCGGCCAAGGCCCCGGCGGCTGATCTCACCAAGCTTCGGGTCGGGCTCTGGATCGAGGAGGCGACCTATCCAGTGGACCCCGAGGTTCGTGCGGTGGTGACCGCCTTCGCCCACCGCCTCGCGGCGGCGGGCAGCCAAGTCGAGACCATCTCCAGCCCGGTTCCCATCGACCAACTGATGGGGGCCTATCAGGTGCTGTTGGGATCCATCATCGGATCGGACATGCCCCAGGCCCAGCAGAAGCAGATGCGGTCCATGCGCGGCGTCTCGAAACTGGCCGTGACCCTGGGGGCCGACGAGCGATCAGCCATTGCCCAGGTCCAGGCCTATACCGCCAGCCACGCCGAGTGGATGGAGGCCGATGAGGTCCGCTGCCGACTGCGTGACAGTCTGAGGGAGGTCTTCTCCCGGTTCGACGTGATCCTGGCCCCGGTAAGCGCCACGCCGGCCTTCCCCCACGATCACCGCCCCTTCAACAACCGCAAGCTCACCACCTCGGAGGGCCAGGTCCTGGCCTATGACTCCAACCTCAACTGGATCGCCCTGGCCACCGCCTGCCACCTCCCGGTGACCACCGTGCCCGCCGGCCAGACGCCGGGTGGTCTGCCGGTGGGCGTACAGATCATCGGACCCCACGGCGGCGATGCCAGGACCCTGGCCATCGCCCAGGCCATCGATGAGGAGATCGGCGGCTTTGTCGCGCCGCCGTCGGCAGGACCTCTGGTCTAGCCCTGTCCCGTCGAACCAAAGCCGCCTGATCCTCGGGCGGTGTCGTCCAGGCTCTCGACCTCGACGACCGCAGCCTGAGACACCGGGGCGATGACCATCTGGGCAATGCGATCGCCGCGCCGGATGGTGAAGTCCTCGGCCCCCAGATTGATCAGGATCACCTTCACCTCGCCGCGATAGTCGGCATCGATGGTGCCGGGCGTGTTGAGGCAGGTGATGCCGGACTTCAGGGCCAGGCCTGACCGGGGGCGGACCTGGCCTTCAAAGCCTGTGGGGATGGCCATGGCCAGGCCCGTCGGCACCGCAAATCGGTCGCCGGGCCGGATCACCAGGGGCTGACCTTCAGGCACCGCAGCCCGCAGGTCCATGCCCGCAGAGTCGGCGGTCTCATAGGTCGGCAGAGGTAGGTCGAGGTTGTGTGCCAGGCGCTTGATCGGGAGCTTCATGACAGGGCCTGGGCCATGCGGGTAGCCAGGCGGTTGGCGACCTCGGATTTGGCAGTGCGGGCCCAGCGCTCGATCCCCTGGGAGGTCACGATGGAGACCGCATTGTCATCCCCCCCCATGGTGCCGGCCACACTGACATCATTGGCCACGATCCAGTCGCAGCCCTTCCGGGCCAGCTTGGCCTGGGCATAGGCCTCTACCTCGTGGGTTTCCGCGGCAAAACCCACCACCAGCTTCGGGCGGGCCGGACCTTGGGACAGGGTCGCCAGGATGTCGGGGTTTTCCACCAGGCTCAGGGTTGGCGGACCCTTGGTGTCCTTCTTCATCTTGGTGGCGGCCTCCGCCTGGGGTCGCCAATCGGAGACGGCGGCGACGCAGACGGCGATGTCGGCAGGCAGGGCCGCCTGGCAGGCCGCCAGCATCTCCCGCGCCGTCTCCACATCTACCCGGTGAACACCGCGGGGCGTGGCCAGGGAAACCGGCCCGGCCACCAGGGTCACCTCTGCCCCCAGTTCGGCCAGGGCCGCAGCAATGGCAAAACCCTGCTTGCCGCTGGAGCGGTTGGTCAGGACCCGGACCGGGTCGATGGGTTCAGCCGTGGGTCCGGCGGTGACGATGGCGCGCTTGCCGGCCAGGGGCCCCGCCCCAGGGGCTTGAAGGGCCCCCATGATCGCCTCGAAAATCACCTGGGGCTCGGCCAGGCGCCCGGGGCCAAACTCGCCACAGGCCATGGCCCCCTCGTCGGGGCCGACAAAACTCACGCCGTCTGCCGCCAGGGTCGCCAGGTTTCGGCGGGTGGCCGGATGGCCCCACATGCGCACGTTCATGGCCGGTGCCATCAGCACCGGCTTGTCGGTGGCCAGCAGGGTGGTGGTGGCCAGATCCCCCGCCAGGCCATTGGCCGCCTTGGCCATCAGATCGGCGGTGGCCGGCACCACCACCACCAGATCGGCCGAGCGCGAGAGCTGGATATGGCCCATCTCGGCCTCATCGGTCAGGGAGAAGAGCTCGGAATAGACGCGGTCCTCGCACAGGGCCGACAGGCTGAGCGGGGTGACAAACTGGGCCCCGGCGGCGGTGAGGATCGGGCGTACCGCCACACCGGCTTTTCGCAACAGGCGTGCCAGCTCAAGGGCCTTATAGGCCGCGATCCCACCGCCGACGATCAACAGAATTCGCTTTTCCGACAAGGCGTCAGGCCCCCTAGACCCTGACCGTTTCAGATGGACTCATCTGAAACGGCAAGAAGGGTCTATCTTCCAAGTGTTAGAGCACGTCGGGCGTGCGGAACCGGCCGCCTGACATGCTCTTGATGAAGGTCCAAGCTCATAGGCCAAACCAAGGCTCTGGACAAACCCGGTGATATGTTCTTAATTTGTTCGCAACCACTTAGCCGTGCATAGGGAAGGACACACGATGGCTGGGTTTCGGACTTGGTGCTGCGCGGGAGCCGCGCTCATTCTCTTGGCCGGCTGCGAGCGCCCCTCAGCGGTGGCCAAGGGGCCGCCCGACATGGCGCCTTCGGCCTCAGAGGCGGGCGGCGACGCCTCAGCCAATGCCCGGCTGGAGCGTCGCGATCAGGATGTGCCCCAGGTGGCCGGCAAGGCCATGTGGGCCGACAGTCGCAGGGGGAGTGCCCAGGAGAATGCGGCGCGAAGCTTTGAGCGCAATGGCGCCGACTTTGGCGCCGACAGCCTCGATGCCTTCGTGCAGAAGGCCCACAGCTTCGTCGATCGCCCGCCGCCCGGGACCCAGACCCTGAAGCGGTCCAATGGCGACACCCTGTTCTATGATCCCAAGAGCAATGTCTTTGCCGTGACCAATCGGGACGGGGTGCCCAGGACCTTGTTCAAGCCCGACGAGGGTCAGGCCTATTGGGATGAACAGAAAACCCGGGAGAGCCGCCGACAGGCCTCCAGTTCCAACCGTGAGGCGCGCAACAAAGACGATGGCTGATCCGAAACACATCGTCCGCACCGCCGCCATCGACTGGTCCCAGGTCCGGGCCGGTCGTCACCCCTTCAATCCGAACTCGGAGATGAAGATGGCGCGGTTGGGGGACCAGACCGGCATGCGTCGGGTCCTCACCAACCTGGTCTGCCTGCCACCGGGCAAGGAGAGCTTCATCCCCCACGCCCATGCCGTGGAGGAGGAGTTCATCTTTGTGTTGCAGGGGACGGGTCAGGTGACCCTGGACGGGGTGGCCCATGAGGTGGGGGCGGGCGATTTCGTAGGCTTCCCCACCGATGGGGTGGTCCACGGTCTGTGCAATTCCGGGGCGGGGGACCTGCTTTACCTTACCGCAGGCGAGAGGTCGCGGGTGGAGGTGGCCGAAATGCCCACCATCGGCAAGACGGCCATCTTCCGGCCCGGACGGATCACGATGTTTGGCCAGGGCGATGTGGAAGAACTGACCGAGGCGGAATGGGGAGCCCGCACCAAGCTCGTGGATAGACCCTGACGCTTGGTACCCATTGGGAGGGGCCGGCAAGGCTGCATGCGGATGCCTCCCCTTGAGCGGACGTTCGGAACTTCTGAGATGGGGGGAGAGCGGACATTGGGTTTAAGCCGGATTGCAGACACGCGGTGCGTAAAGTCGCCGCAAGGGTCGCCCGGGCTGCGCAGTGCGAGTTTACTCGGTATTCGGTATAGAGTAGGCGACCTTGGCCGCTTGCGTCGAAACGTAGTCGAAACGACATTGCCGGTGCAACCTGTCGAACGCGCTGCAGGAACCAGATGAAGATCAAAAACGTTCGGCTGCGAAACTTCCGCCGCTTCGAAGATCTTACGATGAACGATCTGCCTCCGGCTAAGCTGGTGGTGCTGGCTGGACCCAATGGCGCCGGCAAATCCTCGCTGTTCGATGCTTTCTCGATCTGGAAACAGTCCCAGTCCCACGGACTAAACTGGGATGCGAAATACCATGGCCGCGCGACAGGCGTGCCCGACTGGCAAGGCAACAACGTGGAGATCGATTTCCACTCCACTCCCACCCCGAAAAAAGCCTTCTACCTTCGGACTGCCTATCGCAACGACCCGTCTTTCGGGCTCACTAACTTAAGCCACCAGGGGAGCCCCGAGGACGAGCGACCACACCGGAGGATGATCGAAACCGAGACAGTTGTCTCGGCGAACTACCAACGCATCGCCTCCGATGCGTTCGAGGACGTTTTCGCTCGCGAGAGCGAGGCCACCACGGTCGGGGAGTTTCGCGAGAAGGTCATCGGCGAGCTGCGGGATGCCATCACCCGTCTGTTCCCGCACCTCGTCCTGAACACGCTGGGAAATCCCCTCTCAGAGGGCACCTTCCGCTTCGACAAGGGAACCCAGAAGGGCTTCGCCTACACCAACCTATCGGGTGGTGAGAAGGCAGCGTTCGATCTCCTTCTCGACCTCGTCGTAAAGCGTCGGACCTTTGACGACACTGTGTACGCGATTGACGAACCCGAAGCGCACATGAACACGCGACTGCAAGGGGCACTGCTCGAAGAGTTGGTAAAGCTTGTGCCCGAAGGTTCGCAGATTTGGATCGCGACCCACTCCATCGGCATGATGCGCAGAGCTCGAGAGCTTCATACTGAAAATCCTGACAACGTGCTTTTCCTCGACTTCGGCGATCGCGACTTCGATCAGCCCGTCACTATAGAGCCGTCGGCACCGACGCGGGCATTCTGGGAACGAGTGCTTAATGTGGCGCTGGATGATCTTGCCGAGCTCGTAGCGCCGAAGGAGATTGTGCTCTGCGAGGGTAATCCCGCAACTCCTGTGGGCGGCAAGAACGAAGAGCACGATGCCCAATGCTATGATGGGATCTTCAGCGCGGAATTCCCCGACACGACCTTCGTTTCCGCCGGAAGCTCAAAGGAGGTATCCGGCGATAGGTTGCGGTTCGCAACCGGGTTCAAGAAGGTGGCTAAGGGCATTTCTATAAAGCGCCTCATCGACCGCGACGACCACGCCCCCGCCAACGTTGCAGAATACCAGGCGGAGGGAATTAGGGTCCTGAGCCGCAGGCATATTGAGGCTTACCTCTACGACGAAGAGGTATTGGGCGCCCTCTACAACCTCCATGGCCGCATTGCCGAGTTCCCCGACGCGCAGGCCGCGCGAACAGCCGCGATCACCACGAGCCAGGGCCGCGGCAATCCGCCCGACGACGTTAAATCTGCCGCCGGGGAAATGTACACGTTCGTAAAGCAACACCTTAGGCTTACTGGGTGCGGGAACGACCAACAGTCTTTTGCCAGGAGCACGTTAGTCCCCCTCATACAGCCGGGCATGGATGTCTACGAGCAACTCAAGAAGGACATCTTCGGCTGAAGCCTCCGGCTTCCCTACCGCGCAAGGCACCGTCCGCAAGCGGACGTTTCCAAGTTCCGATATGTATAGAACACGGTCACCCGCTCCAGGCCCACAAGCGGACCTTCACCCGGCGGGCCGCAATGAGACTCCCATGTCAGGGTCCATCCCCTAGGTTAGGGCCATCGCCAGCATGAAGATGGCCGTCGCGGTCAGGGCGCCCAGGGCGAAGTTCCGCAGGGGGTGATCGGTGGCGGGCGGGGGTGCCGCAGGTGCAGCCGGCGGGGTCTCCAGCATCCTTGCCAGGTTGCGCAGGGCGCTGAGCCCCTCCTCCACCAGCCGCTGGACCTTGGCGGCGGGGGAAAGCTCCCGCAGCATCCAACGCCGGACCACCGGATCGGCGGCGGCCCAGATGTCGTGCTCGGGACAGATGCGCCGGGCCACGCCCTCCACCGTCATCATGGTCTTCTGCAGCAGCACCAGTTCCGGGCGCAGGTGCATGTCGAAGATGGCGGTGATCTCAAAGAGCTGGATCAGCACCCGGCTCATGGAGATCTCATGGGCAGGGCGGCCAAAGACCTGTTCCCCCACGGCCCGTAGCGCCTGGGCAAAGGCTGCTGGACTGTGGATCGCGGGGACGTAGCCCGCCTCAAAGTGAACCTCGGCCACCCGTTGATAGTCGCGCTCCAGGAACCCCCAAAGGATCTCGGCCAGGTAGCGACGCTCCGGAACCCCCAGCCGACCGATAATGCCAAAATCCACCGCCACGATCTGGTCAGGGGCCGAAACGAACAGGTTCCCCTCATGCAGGTCCGCATGAAAGACGCCATGGTCCAGGGCCTGGGCCAGGAAGGCGCGGATCAGGTTGTCGGCCAGGGCCTTGGGGTTCAGGCCCGGCAGGGCCAGGGCCCCAGGGTCCGACAGCGGGGTGCCCGCCGCCCACGCCTGGGTCAGGACCCGCTTGCCCACCCCCTCCCAGATCACCTTGGGCGTCGACATATAGCCGTCGCGGGCCATCACCAGGGCCAGTTCGTCGGCCCCGGCCGCCTCCAGCCTCAGGTCCAGCTCCAGCTCGGTGGCCCGAATGACGGTCTGGGCCAGGGCCTGGGGTTCCAGGCGTCGCGCCACCGGGCTCCAGCGCGCCGCCAGCCGCCCAGCCAGAGCCATCACCTCGCCGTCCTGGGCCACCCGCCGATCGATGCCGGGGCGCAGAACCTTCACCGCCACCCGGCGCCCGTCCAGCAGGGTCGCGGCATGGGCCTGGGCCAGGGAGGCCGCCGCCACCGGTTCGCCGAAGCTGGCAAACAGGCTGGGGAGGGTCCGCCCCAGGGACAGCTCCACCTCGCGGCGAGCCAGGTCGGTGGGGAAGGGATCAAGCCGATCCTTCAGCCGCGCCAGGTCCTGGGCAAAGGCCTCGCCGAAGATGTCGGCGCGCGTGGATAAAAGTTGTCCCAGCTTGATGGCCACCGGGCCTAACTGCTCCAGCGACCGGGCCAGCCGCTCGCCCGGGCGACCCACCCGAGACGGCGGGCCGGCCATCAGCCGCGAGAGGTTAGCCAGCAGCTTCACGCCGGGCGGATAGAGGTTCTGCAGTTCCCGGGGCAGCAGGGCATCATGGCGGGCCAGCAACAGGCCCACCGACACCAACCGACCATAGGCCGAAAGGGTGCCCACCGATCAGATCGCCCAACCGTGATGCAGGGCCGCGACCCCGCCGGTGAAGTTGGTGTAGCCGGCGCGGCTGAACCCCGCCTGAGTGATCATCTCCACAAAGGCCTTCTGCTGGGGAAACCGCCGGATGCTCTCCACCAGATACTGGTAGGAGGCGCGATCCTTGGCCACCAGCTCGCCGATAGCCGGGATCACCTTGAAGGAATAGGCATCATAGGCCCGGCGCAGGGCCTCGGTGGCCGGCTGGGAGAACTCCAGACACAGGAACCGCCCCCCCGGCTTCAGCACCCGCCGCGCCTCAGCAAGGGCCTTGGAGATGTCGGTCACATTGCGGATGCCAAAGGAGATCACATAGGCATTGGCGCAGGCATCGGGCAGGGGCAGGCCCTGGGCGTCGCCCACGGTCCAGGTGATCTCCGGGGCACCGCCCCGCTCACGGCCCGCTGTGATCATCTCGGCGTTGTAGTCGATGATGTGGATCGCCGCGTCCGCCCCGCCCCGGCGAAGCTGGGCGGCCCGGGCCATCTTGGCAAAGCGCTGGGCCATGTCCCCGGTGCCGCCGGCGCAGTCGATGATCACCTCGCCGGGCTGGGGATTGAGCCGGGCGGCGGTGGCGTCCTTCCAGAGCCGGTGAACGCCTGCGCTCATCAGGTCGTTCATCAGGTCATAGCGACTGGCCACCTTGTCGAAGACCCCACGCACCAGGCGCGGCTTGTCGTCTGGGTCCACGTCACGGAAGCCGAAGGTGGCGGAGGGTCCAGTCATGATCTGGGGTCATAAACCGCAGGGGCGACGGGCGCCAGTCTCAGCGCCGCTTGAGCCTGGGTGATGGGAGCGTTCGCAAGGCCGGGACAGGGCCGTTCGCCCGGTGCGCCTGAGGCACCGAAAGGTTAGGACACGAAGCCCACGAAGGCGCGCGAAGAACACGAAGGGAGACTGCCCGTGCCTTTTGGTCTTACAGGGCTTGGTGGAAGGTCATCCGTAGGCCGAGGCGACGGATTCAAATCTCCAGAAACACCGGACGCTACGCGTCATGGAGGCGCGGCAGCGCCTCGACCGTATTGAGATAGCTTGGCCGCGTCTCTTCCTCCTTCGTGTCCTTCGCTTTCTTCGTGGGCTTCGTGTCCCACCTTCAGGCCGAGCATCCGGCATGGGGCCATTGTGGCACAAGCGCCGTTCGCCCTGTGTGCCTGAGGCACCGAGAGGTTAGGACACAAAGCTCACAAAGGAGCGCGAAGACCACGAAGGGAGACCGCCCGGGGCATCTGGCCTTGCAGGGCGAGGTGGAAGGTCGCTCGCGGGCCCAGGCGTCGGCATGAGCGCCTCAGAAACACCCGGCGCTTCGCGTCTTGGCGGCGCGCCAGCGCCTCGACCAATTTGAGACCACTTGGCCGCGTCTCTTCCTCCTTCGTGTCCTTCGCTTTCTTCGTGGGCTTCGTGTCCAGCCTTCAGGCCGAGCATCCGGCAAGGGTATAGGGCTTTCGCACGCAAGGACCTTGGCCGTGCGATAGCCGTGGCCCGTCAGGTCGGCGGCTCTCCCTGCCGCTTGAGCGCCACGGCGAGCCGTGCCACCAAGGCCCATGCCCGAACTTCCCGAGGTCGAGACCGTCCGCCGAGGGCTGGCCCCCGTGCTGGAGGGCCAGAGACTGTCGCGGGTTGAGGCGCGCCGGCCCGACCTGCGGTTTCCCTTCCCCGAGGGCTTTGTCCAGCGCCTCAGCGGGGCGGTGATCCTGCGCCTGACCCGGCGGGCCAAGTATCTGATGGCGGAGCTGGATCGCGGCGAAACCCTGGTGATGCACCTGGGCATGAGCGGGCGGTTTGAAATCGCCCGGCCCGAGGGCACGGTGCGGCCCGGCGAGTTCCTCTATGCCCCCGACCCCGATCCCAAGCACGCCCATGTGGTGCTGGAGACTCAAGGCGGCGGTCGGGTGACCTATTATGACCCCAGGCGTTTTGGCTACATGACCCTGATCGAGACCGCCAACCTTGCCGACCACCCCTGGTTCTTGGCCCTGGGTCCCGAGCCGCTGTCGGTGGACTTTGATGCCGCCCGTCTCCAGGCGGCTTTTGCCAATCGCAAACAGGGGCCCAAGACCCTGTTGCTGGATCAGAGGGTCGTGGCGGGTTTGGGCAATATCTATGTCTGCGAGGCGCTGAACCGCGCCCGCATCTCCCCCTTCAAACCTGCTGGCACCCTTGCCGCCCGCCGCCTGCCGGACCTGGTGGCGACCATTCGGGCGGTGCTGGAGGAGGCCATCGAAGCGGGGGGGTCCACCTTGCGCGACTATGCCGCCGCCGACGGGGCGCTGGGCTATTTCCAGCATCGTTTTGTGGCCTATGGGCGCGAGGGTGAGGCCTGTCGCAATGAGGGGTGTGGTGGCCAGATCGCCCGGGAGGTTCAAGCCGGGCGCTCCACCTTCTACTGTGGGAGCTGCCAGAGGTGACCTTGCCGATCGGTGCGGCCACGGCACCCTGCCTTAAGGCCGCCGCATCGCCGCGAGATGGACAGGTGCGATGTTTGAGGTTTGCCGCCATGTGGAAGCTGATCACCCTGGGGGCCTGTCTGTTGGCTGGGCCCGCCCTGGCCAAGCCGCCGGTCTGGATCGTGCGGGACCAGGACTCCGAGATGGTTATCTTCGGTGCCGTCCATGTCCTGCCGCCGGGCCTCGACTGGCGGCCGGCAGCCCTGGATAAGGCCCTGGTCCAGGCCGATGACCTGTGGTTTGAACTGCCGGTGGGCGGGGCGACCCAGGCCCAGGTGGCGGCCCTGGCCAACGCCAAGGGGCTGCTCCCGCCCGACCAGACTCTCAGCGGGCTGCTCTCACCCAAGGGGACGGCCAACCTGGCAAAGGTTGCCAAGGCCCTGGGACTGGCACCCGCCGCCCTGGATCGCCTGGAGCCCTGGTTTGCCGAGGTGGTGCTGGCGGGGGCCGAGTTCCGTACCTCCGGAGCCAATGCCGCATCGGGTGTTGAGGCCACTGTACAGGCCCTCGCCCCGGTCGGTTTGAGGCGCGAAGCCTTTGAGACGGCGGGGGGTCAGATCGCCCTTTTCGACGAGGCCCCCCTCGACGCCCAGATTGCCTCCCTGGAGGAAAGCCTCGCCGAGATGACCCAGAACCCTGGGGCCTATGACCGCCTGCTGGCCGCCTGGATGTCCGGCGACACCCAGGCCCTGGCGCGGGATGCCCTTGACCCCCTCCAACGCGCAGCGCCGGTGCTCTACGACCGCCTGGTGAGTGCCCGCAATGCCGACTGGGCCCAGACCCTGGATGGGCGGTTGAAGGGGCGCGGGCGCACCGTCGTGGTGGTGGGCGTCGGCCACCTGCTGACGCCCGACGGCGTCCCAGCCCGCCTGAGGGCCCTTGGCTATTCCGTCGAGGGGCCGTAATCGGGCGAGCTAGAAAAAGGAGCCGGCCATGGCCTATGAAACCCTGATCGTCGAGACCACCGGGGCCGTGACCCTGGTCCGCCTGAACCGGCCCGAGGCCCTGAACGCCCTCAACAGCCAGCTTCTCGCCGAACTGTCGAGCGCCCTGGACATCGCCGAAGCCGATACCGGGATCGGTTGTGTGGTGCTGACCGGCTCTGAGCGGGCCTTTGCCGCCGGCGCCGACATCAAGGAGATGGCCGACAAGACCTATGCCCAGATGTTCGCCACCGACTTCTTCGGAGCCTTTGCCCGACGGATGGAGCAGTTCCGCAAGCCGGTGATTGCTGCGGTCTCGGGCTATGCCCTGGGGGGCGGGTGCGAGCTGGCCATGCTGTGTGACTTCATCATCGCCGCCGAGAGCGCCAAGTTCGGGCAGCCGGAGATCAATCTGGGGGTCGCCCCCGGGATCGGTGGCACCCAGCGCCTGACCCGCTTTGTCGGCAAGTCCAAGGCCATGGAGATGATCCTCACCGGCCGGATGATGGACGCTGCGGAGGCTGAGCGCGCGGGCCTGGTGTCGCGCATCGTGGCGTCAGACAAGCTGATCGAGGACGCCATGGCCACCGCCACCAAGATCGCGGGCCAGTCACCCCTGGCGGTGATGATGAACAAGGAACTGGTGGAGGCCGCCTATGAGACGACCCTCGCCACCGGGGTGGCCCTGGAGCGGCGCCTGTTCCACTCGCTCTTTGCCTTCGACGACCAGAAGGAGGGCATGGCCGCCTTTGTGGAAAAGCGGAAGCCGGCGTTCAAGGGAAGCTGACCGGTGCGGTTGATCGCATTCGGTGAGAGCTTCGTGGTGGGGGCCGGCTATCCAGCTCACCTTGGCTGGGTGGGCCGGGCCATCGCAGGCCGATGGGAGATCAGTCTCTACAATCTGGGGATCCGCCGTGAGACCTCTGACCAACTGGCGGGACGCTGGGAGGCCGAGGCTCGGCTGCGGTGGGTGGATTATGAGCCGATGCGGATCATCTTCTCCTTCGGCTGCAATGACAGCAACCTGGAGGCTGGCGCACCGCGGGTGACGCTGGCCCAGTCCCTGAAGAACGCCCAGGCCATGCTGACCGGCGCCCGAGCCCTGGCCCCAGTGCTGATGGTGGGACCCCCGCCGGTGGTCGATCCGGGAGTCTGCGCCCGGACGGAGGTGCTGAACGCCGCCTTCCTCGCCCTCTGCTCAAGGCTGCAGGTCCCCTTCATCGACGTCTTTCAGCCCCTGGCGGCCGGGGGCCTGTGGCAGGCGGAGGCTGCGGCCTGGGACGGGGCTCACCCCGGCGCGGCGGGCTATCAGCAGATGGCCGACCTCGTGGCCGCCCATCCGGCCTGGCGGCGTTTTATGGCATCGCCAGAATAGGTCAGGAGCCGCATTGACCCACAGGGCGCCTTCCCGTATATCCGCGCCTCCAATTTACCCGCCTGGCCATTGGGTCCGGCGCGAGATGTTTGAGAGCTAAAGCATGGCCAATACGCCCGGTGCCAAGAAGGCCGTTCGAAAGATCGAACGCCGTACCGAAGTCAACAAAGCCCGCCGCTCGCGCGTGCGCACCTATCTGCGCAAGTTCGAAGAGGCCCTGACCGCCGGTGACGCCGGGGCCGCCAAAGCTGCCTTCGTCGAGGCCCAGTCGGAATTGATGCGCGCTGTCTCCAAGGGCGTGGTTCACAAGAATACCGGCTCGCGCAAGGTTTCCAGGCTGTCGGCACAGCTCAAGAAGATGGCCGCCGCCTAATTTCTCGGTGCCGGACCCGGTCCGGAACCTAGTCGCTTCAAAATACTGACGATTTTACCGCACCCGCGGGTTGAAAAACCGGCGGGTGTTTTCGTGCGCCGCAGCAATTTCGATGCCGCTCTGCGGCGAAATAACTCAGTTAACGGAGGGTCAAATCCGCGTTTCCCTTGCCAGGCGAGGGGTCGATATGAGTCAACGAAAATATCAGCCCAGCGAGCGAAGAATCAGCGTTGACCCCCTCGCACGCCTGACTAGTGTTCAAGGTCTTAGGCGCGTTTTTCCATCCCAATCCGGATGAAGAAAACAGCGAGAGACTCCATGCTCTTGCTGAGTAAGAAACTGTGTTTGTTGAAGAAATGACTGATCGGGGCATTCGGCCCAGGTCGGAGGGTCTGGTTTTGTGCTGGGGGTGGCGATGAGTTCCGGGGGCGTTGCAAGCGATATGATTGACACACCGGCTGGCCAGGTCTGGACCCGCACCTGCGTGGCTCTAAAGCGCGAGCTGGGGGAGGCCACCTTTGGTTCGTGGCTCGGCCAGGCATCTCTGCGCGAGCAAGGCGATGACGTCTGTCTGGTGGCCGCCACCGGCGTGGCCCGCGACTGGATTCGCCGCCATGCCTGGCGCCGGATCGGCGAGCTCTGGGCGCAGAACGACCCCATGGGTCGGGCGCTGGACCTGAAGTCCCGCATGGAGTTCGACCAGGCCGCCCCAATCCTTTCCAAGACGCCGGTATCAGTGGCCTCGACCGCCGAGATCATCGAGATCGAGGTGGATCTGGCTCAGACCAAGATTACCCGCCAGCAGGGCCTGCAGGAGCGATTTTCCTTCGAGACCTTTGTGGCCGGGCCAGCCAACGAATTTGCCTTTGCCGTAGCCCGCCGCGTCGCCTCCTGGGCTGATGGCCATTTCAATCCGGTGCTGCTGCACGGGCCCTACGGCTTTGGGAAGACCCACCTACTCAACGCCATGGCCTGGGAGGCCATGCGCACCGCACCGGGCAAGCGCGTGGTCTATCTGACTGCCGAGCGGTTCACCTCGGCCTTTGTCAAGGCGGTCCAGGATCGCCAGACGGCGGCCTTCAAGGCCGAGCTGCGCAATGCCGACCTGCTGTTGATCGATGATGTCCAGTTCGTGGCCGGCAAGACCTCTACCCAGGAGGAGCTGTTCCACACCCTGATGGCCCTGATCGAGGACGGCCGCCGGGTGGTGATGACCGCCGACCGCTCGCCGGCCGAGCTGTCGGAGATGGAGCCGCGCCTGCGCAGCCATCTGCAGGCGGGCCTGGTCTGCGGCATCGAACCCGCCGACCGCACCCTGCGACTGGGTATCCTGGAGCGCAAGCTGGCCACCCTGGCGGGCCAGGGCGGCTTTGTCCCCTCGGCCAAGTCTGAAGTGCTGCAATTCCTCGCCGACCGCTTCACCGACAGCGTGCGGGAGCTGGAGGGCGCGCTCAACACCCTGGTGGCCCGGGTCGGCGGCGAGATCGCCCGGCTATCCCTGGACGAGGCCCAGGCCATCCTGAGGCCGCACCTGTCCTGCACCGAAAAGCGCGTGACGGTGGACCAGATTCAAAAGGCGGTGGCCGAGCATTACGGCCTCAAACAGACCGACATGATCTCCGAACGCCGGGCCCGCGCGGTGGCCCGTCCCCGCCAGGCGGCCATGTGGATCGCCAAGCAGATCACCACCCGCTCCCTGCCCGATATCGGTCGCCGCTTCGGGGGTCGCGACCACACCACGGTGCTGCATGCCGTGCGCCGCATCGAGGCCCTGAAGGCCGACGACCCGGTCCTGGCGCGGGATCTGGACACCCTGCTGCGCAAGCTGCGGAGCTAGGCGGCCCCGCCCCTCGAGAGAACCGAAGGCCCGCCATCCTCGGCGGGCCTTTCGCTTTTGGGGGGGCGCTTTAGCGAGCCCCGCATTTTTCGATACGGCGAATTCAATTCTGCGAAAAATCGGGCCTTTTCAGAGCCTCGAAGGGACGCGGACTCATACAAATTCGGAATCGAAAATCTGCGCCAGTGTTCGAGTCCTTGTTGGGATTCCACACCGCTCAGAGTCGGAACTCCGCACGCAGTCTGAGACGAAACTTGCAGCGCTCT
>JANPAO010000326.1:0-1869 GCA_031429955.1 Phenylobacterium sp.
TGGCCGCCGATCTGCAGGGTTACATCGTCGAAAAGCTTTCGGGCCAGACCCTGGGCGACTTCATGGAAAGCCGGATCTTCAAGCCCCTGAAGATGACCGACACCGCCTTCTATACCGGGCCTGAAAAGGGTGCCCGCCTGACCGAGGTCTATGTGGTCGATCCCCGCAACGGCAAGCTGGTGGATGCCAATGTCGCCTTCCGGGGCCAAGCCCAGGATTTCACCAAGCCGCCGAAGGTTGAATCCGGCGGCGGCGGTCTGGTCTCCACCGCCGGCGACTATGGCCGGTTCTCCCAGATGATCCTGAATGGGGGCACCCTTGATGGCACCCGCATCCTGTCGCCGGCCAGCATCAAGCTGATGGGAACCAATGTGGTGCCCAAGACGGCCACGGTGGACTCCGACGGAACCAACAATGCTGCGCGGTTCACCGATGCCATCGGCTTTGGCCTGGACTTCATGGTGGTTACCGATCCGGTGAAGGCGGCGTTGCCGGTCGGAAAGGGAACGCTGAGCTGGGGCGGGGCGGCCGGGACCTGGTTCTGGATCGACCCGGTCAATGATCTCTACTTCGTGGGCATGATCCAGCGGTTCGGCAACGGCAGCGGGGGCGACATCAGTGGCCAGGCACGCAGGCTGACCTATGAGGCCCTGACCGACCCCTCCAAGTGACCTGGTCGCAAGGCATTCGCCCGCTGCCACAACCTTGACTTTCGACACCCCCCATGCGCCCTTCCGCGCCTTGATTTTCTAGAGCCTTGGCGACCATGCATCCCCACCGTTCCCATACCTGCGGCGCCCTCCGGTCGGCAGACACCGGGCAGAATGTCCGCCTCTCGGGCTGGATCCATCGCAAGCGCGACCATGGCGGGCTGATGTTCATTGACCTGCGGGATCACTATGGCCTGACCCAGTTGGTGATCAGTCCTGAGACCCCCGGCTTTGAGCGCGTTGAGCGGCTGCGGGCTGAGAGTGTGATCCGGGTGGATGGACAGGTGCTGGCCCGCTCCGCAGACACCATCAACCCCAACCTGCCCACCGGTGAAGTCGAGATCCGGGTGTCTTCCATCGACGTGGTGTCGGAGGCCGCGGAGCTGCCGTTGCCGGTGTTTGGTGAGCCCGACTATCCTGAGGAAATCCGCCTCAAGCACCGCTATCTGGATCTGCGACGCGAGACCCTGCACAAGAACATCGTGCTGCGGTCCAAGGTGATCCACTCGATCCGTAACCGTATGATTGATCAGGGTTTTCTGGAGTATCAGACCCCGATCCTGACGGCGTCGTCGCCCGAGGGCGCGCGCGACTTCCTGGTGCCGTCGCGGCTGCACCCGTCCAAGTTCTATGCGCTGCCCCAGGCCCCCCAGCAGTTCAAGCAATTGCTGATGGTGGCGGGGTTTGATCGCTATTTCCAGATCGCGCCCTGCTTCCGCGATGAAGACCTGCGGGCCGACCGGAGTCTGGAGTTTTACCAGCTCGACGTGGAGATGAGCTTCGTCACCCAGGACGACGTCTTCGCCGCCATCGAGCCGGTGATGCACGGGGTCTTTACCGAATTCGCCGACGGCAAGAGCGTCACCCCCTATCCGTTCCCGCGCATTCCCTATCGCGACAGCATCGCCTGGTACGGCTCCGACAAGCCCGACCTGCGTAACCCCATCAAGATGCAGGATGTCTCCGAGGGTTTCCGGGGCGGGGGCTTTGGTCTGTTTGCTCGCATCCTGGAAGACAAGAAGAACGCCGTCTGGGCAATCCCGGCTCCCAAGGGTGGCAGCCGTGCCTTCTGCGACCGGATGAATTCCTGGGCGCAGGGCGAGGGGCAGCCTGGCCTGGGCTATATCTTCTGGAGCGAGGACCAGGGAGCCTGGGGCGG
>JANPAO010000327.1:0-1685 GCA_031429955.1 Phenylobacterium sp.
CGCAGCTTGCCGAGCTTGGGGTCGTGGGCCTCGGGCGGCAGATAGGCACCGCCGCCAATGGTTTCGGTCAGGCCGTAGAGCTGGGAGAATTCTGAGCCGAAGCGGTCCTGAGCGCGCCGGAGCACCTCCTCGGAGATGGGCGAGGCTCCGTAATAGACATGCTGCAGGGACGAGAGATCGGCGTCGGCCATGGCCGGGTGCTGTAGCAGCATGTTGATCAGGGCCGGCGCCAGGAAGGCGTGGCGGATCTGGTGCTGGCCGGTGAGGGACAGCAGCAGGGCCGGATCGACCTCGCGCATGATCACACTGCGAGCCCCCTGCACCAAGGCCAGCATGCCGAGATTGGCGCCGGCCACGTGGAACAGGGGCATGGCCACCAGCACCCCATCGCCCGGGTCAAACCGCGCCCATATCTTGGTGGCACCCTCGAAACAGTGTGCGTAGTTGGTCTCGGTCAGTTGGACGCCCTTGGGCAGACCGGTGGTGCCCGAGGTATAGAGCTGGATGACATCGTCGTCGGGCAGCGGGGTCAGATCGGGATCGGTGGCGGGCTGCGCGGCCAGCCAGGCGCGAAACCCGTCCCCAAAGACCACCGTCGTCTCCAGCGCCGGCAGACTGAGGCCCGCCAGCATCTCGGCATAGTCGTCACCCACCACCACCAGGCGGCAGCCCGCGTCCTGGAGGATGAACTCGATCTCGGGGGGTGCGAGGCGCCAGTTGACCGGGGTCAGGCAGACCCGCGCCTTCAGGCAGCCAAACCACAGGACGAAGAAGTCATCATTGCCCTTGGCCAGGGTGCCGATGCGGTCGCCTGGCCGGGCACCGGCGGCGATCAGGGCCTGGGCGCAGCGGGAGGAAAGAGCGTCGAACTCCGCGTAGCTGGTGGCGCGACCCTCAAACCAGAGGGCCTGGGCGTCCGGGCGTTGCGCCGCATGACGCCGCGCGACGTCGGCGACGCAAAAAGTGTCCTGGGACATCGTCCCTCCCTGTTCGCCGCCCCTGATGCCGGAGTTCTGACGCGACCTGAAATCGCATCAGACGGGCGGGATGGCAACGCAGAGAATGAACGATGATCCCAGGACGCGGGGTATGAGCAACAGCTCCAAAAACTCCGACACCCCGAGGCGCACGGCGCGCCGGGGTGTGGAGGTCTTCACAGGGTCGTACTTGGACGCGCTCGAGACTATTCGGCGGCCGGCTTGGGCGCGTAGCCCAGCATGGCCTTGGTTTCCAGGAACTCATGGAAGGCGAAATCGCCCCACTCGCGCCCGTTGCCGCTCATCTTGTAGCCGCCGAAGGGGGCCATCATGTCGCCACCGCCGCCGTTGATGGAGACCTGACCGGCGCGCAGTTTGCGGGCCACTTCGCGGGCCTTGCCCAGATCCTCGGCCTGGACATAGGCCGCCAGGCCGTACTCGGTGTCGTTGCCGACCCTCACCGCCTCATCGACGCTGTCGTAACCGATGATCGAGACCACCGGGCCGAAGATCTCTTCCTTGGCGATGGTCATGTCGTTGGTGACGTTGGCGAAGATGGTCGGCTTGACGAAGTAGCCCTTGTCGATGCCGTCCGGACGGCCGACGCCGCCGCTGACCAGGGTCGCGCCCTCGTCGATGCCGGCCTGGATCAGCTTCTGGATCTTGTTGAACTGCACCTCGGAGACCACGGGGCCGAGCTGCGAATTG
>JANPAO010000328.1:0-13848 GCA_031429955.1 Phenylobacterium sp.
CGCGGCGCGGAACAGCTCGGTTTCCAGGATATCCCCGTCGTGAAGCCCCGTGGGGGTCATCATCACGCAGAAGGCGATGGCGGGATCGGCGGCGGCAACATCGGCAGAGATATGACCCCCCTCGCTGTGACCCAGCAGGCCGACGACACTGAGGCCGGTAAGGCTCCGGACAAAGGCCACCGCACAGGCCAGGTCGGCCGCGGAATCCCCGGTGGTGGTGGTGTCGAACCTGCCTTCGGAGGCGCCGACGCCCCGCTTGTCGTAGCGCAGGGTGGCAAAGCCTGCGCGGGTCAGGTGATCGGCCCAGAGGGCGAAGGGCCTATGACCGGCCACCGTCTGGTCGCGGTCGATAGGCCCGTGCCAGGTGGAGAGCACGATCACGCGGTGGGGTCCCGGACCCGGCGGCCGCGTGAGGGTTCCCGCCAGTCTTGACCCGTCAGCGCCGGTGAAGGCGACCTCCGCAGCGTCGTAGGGAAAGGGCGGCCGGGGCGTCTGGGGCCGCGCCGCGAGGATCGCCAGGGACGCGACGCCCCGCGCGACAGCCACAGGGAAGTCCACCGCATTGTGACAACAGGCCCCCACCAACCGGTCGCCGTCCAAGCGCAGAGCGAAGGCCAGGCCCACCTCGGTGAGTTCGAAGGCCAGGCCGCTGTCGTCGCGACGCAGGGGCAGGGGATCCACCGCGCCCGATCGCCGGTTCATCCAAACGGTGTCACCATCGAACCGGAGGCCGAGCTTCACCTTCGTATGGCCGGTGTCGAGGACGCCGTGCCAGTCGCCTGAGATGTCTGTCATGGCGCGAAAGTCGGCGAGGCCTGGGCGTCCTGGCAAAGCACAATAGGTTGGCTTGATCTGGCCCACCGGGCCTGACACCCTGCCAACGTCCACCGCTAGAGATCGCCTACCCGCGAGGCGGCTTATAAATCTCGTTTGGCCAACGCTTGTGGACCCAGAACCATTCGGTGGGCCGGTCGCGGATGCGGTCTTCGATGAAGGCGTTCACCTGGGCCACGCCGGCGGCGATGTCGGCGGTGCGGTCGCCGGTGTCGGCCACCGTGAGGGGCTCGTGGACCAAGACCTTGAAGCGGGCCTTGTGGGTGCGTTGCACGGACATCGGCTGCAGAGGAACCCCAAACCTCAGGGCGAAGCTGGAGGGGCCAGGTGCCGTGTGGCACGTCACGCCAAACAGCGGCGCGGCCACCCCACCATTGAACTTCTGATCGTTCATCAGGGCCACGCATTCGCCGCGGCCCAGGGCTCGGATCAGCTCGCGGGCGCTCTCGGTGCCCTTGGGCGCAAACAGCCGCACGCCGTAACGGAAGCGCGAGCGGCGGAAGCTGGCGTCCACATAGGGGTTGTTCATGGCCCGGTAGGTGATCTGGCAGGTGATCCCGGCCTGGACGATGGCCGCAGGCATGACCTCCATCGAGGAGAAGTGGCCGGAGATGAAAACCACCGACTGCTGGGTCGCCGCGATCTGTGCCAGCCGTTCGCCATTCACCAGCTCGACCCGGTCCGGATCGCCGACGATGCGGTCGAGGATCGGGAACTCCAGAGCCACTCGCCCCATCTCCGCCCAACTTTTATGGGTAAGTCGGTTGATCTCAGTGTCATCAGCCTGAGGGAAAGCGATCCTAAGATTGGTCTGCACGATCCTGTGGGTACCTGTCAGAGGGCCAAGACCTTGAAACAGCCAGGCTCCGAAGTCCGAAACCACGTCGACGGGGAACAACCGCGCCAGGCCGGTAATCAGGTCATAGGCCAGGGCCTCGAGCCGCCAGACGAGGTTCTGGGCCAGGGAAGGTCGCGGGTCGGCCATGGCCTCTACCTAACGATCACCCCTCCTTCGCGCAACGCGAGCCCGGCTCGCTTGGCGCGCGACTTGCCAGTTTCTGCCCAGACCGTCTCGCTTTGGGACGGACGCGATCCAATAGCGAAGAAGGGGGCGATGTATCCCATGGGCAACGATATCGACGTTCATCTCGGCAAGCGTCTTCGCCGGCGTCGCCGGCTTCTAGGCCTGACCCAGCAGCAGTTGGCCGGGGCCTGCGGCGTGCGGTTCCAGCAGATTCAAAAGTATGAGTGCGGGGCCAACCGTATCTCCGCCGCCCGTCTGTGGCAGTTGTCCGAGGCCCTGGAGGTCCCGGTCGGCTACTTCTATGACGGACTCTCCGACCTGGCCCAGCGTGAGCCGGCCAGCGAGGGCGACGGCGGGGGCGAGATGTTTGCCCGCAAGGAAACCCTGGACCTGATCCGCGCCTATTATCAGTTGGGGGAGCGTCCGCGCCGCCGCCTGCTGGACTTGGCCAAGTCGCTGAACGGCGAACACGAGGCGGCCTGACGAGCGCCCCCCCAAGCGTGACAGCCGCCGGAAACGGCAGCCCCCCTGGCTGTCACGTCCACTGGGGGGATATCGCTAAACCGAGCGGCGGGATAAAGGCAAGCTATGCTTGCCCCCGACCGTCTCGCCGCTCTCGACAGTTTTCTGATTGAGCTGAACCGCGCCTCCGGTGCCGCCATCGCCCCGCTGTTTCGGGCCGATCATGGCCTGGAGGACAAGGGCACGGCCACCTGGTTTGATCCCGTCACCGCCGCCGACAAGGGGGCGGAGTCCGCCATCCGCCACCTGATCGCCCAGCACTATCCCGACCATGGGGTGATCGGTGAGGAATATGGCGAGGACCGCCCCGAGGCCGAATGGGTGTGGGTGCTCGATCCCGTGGACGGGACGCGGGCCTTCATTGCCGGCCTGCCGGTCTGGACCACCCTGATCGCCCTGCGCCACCAGGGCCGACCCGTCCTGGGCTCCATCGGCCAGCCCTATATCGGCGAGCTCTATATCGGCCACGCCGGGGGGTCGCGCCTGCTGGCCCAAGGCCAGGAACGACCCCTCAGGGTGCGAGCCTGCCCAAGCCTGAGCCAGGCCATCATCGCCACCACCGACCCTGAAGGCTGTTTCAACAGCGCCGAGCTGAACGCCTGGCGACAGGTGCGCGCCGCCGCCAAGCTGGCGCGCCTGGGCTGCGATGCCTATGCCTATGCCATGGTGGCGGCGGGCACGATGGACATGGTCATCGAGGCGGGCCTGAAATCCTGGGATATCGAAAGCGCCATTCCCCTGATCGAGGGGGCCGGCGGCCTGGTCACCGACTGGCATGGCGGGGCAGTGGGCCAACAGGGCGGCCAGGTGGTGATCGCCGGCGACCGCGCCTGCCTGGAGGAAGCCCTGGTAGCGTTGACGCCTTCGGCCGCCTGACGGGGAGTCGGAGGCTGTCGCGCAGATTGCTGGGTGAGACCGCCTCCACCCCACCCCAACCGTCTTCCTCGGGCATCGTCCCGAGGACCCATGATCTCCGAGGTGCCGTAAAGATCAACAGCGGGACCGCCGCACCCTTCCCCCAAACACGGAGATCATGGATCGTCGGGACGAGGCCCGACGATGACGTTCAAGTTGGGATCTACCCCCAAAGGTGGAGCATCTGGCGGGGAGTCAGGCCTTCTTCGAAGGTGCCTTCGGGGCGGTGGGCTTTGCGGCGGTCGCTGTAGGTTTTGCGGCGGCTTTGGCCGGTGCCTTGGGAGCCGCAGCCTTTGCAGGAACCTTGGCAGCGGTCTTGGAGGCCGCAGGTTTCGCGACCGCCTTGGCCGCAGGTTTCGCGGCTGTCTTGGGCTCAGCGGGCTTGGCCGCCGTTTTGGCAAGCGCCTTGGCGGCAGGTTTCGCCCTTGGGGCCGTCGGTTTCGCAGCGGGTGCCGCAGATGCAGCAGCCGTCGGCGTCGGGCTTGCGGCCTTGGGCAGAGTGCCCATCAGCTTGCCAATGAGATTATCGAAGGCTGCCCAGAAGCCCGCGCGTTTGTCGTCGGTTTCCATGAGAACCTCGTGATAGGCCCCCGCCACACTGACAAACGCGCCATCGGGCAATTGGGTTGCAATCAGGCGTTGGGCTTCGTTATCCACCAGTTTCTCGTCACCGGCCGAGACGATCACCACGGGGATCTTCACATCCTGCAGGTTTCTCGGATTGGCCAGATAGCTGGTGGCACGCAATGCGAAATCGACCCATCCCCAGGTGGGACCGCCCAGGGCCAGATCGCGATTGGCCGCAATCTGCGCCCGGCACCGTTCATAGCGTCCGCGGTCCTGCGTCACCACATTGGCCTCGAAGGTCTCCGCCAGCGGGTCGACCGGAGGCTCGTTCACATAGCGCGATCCGCGCCCCACCAGGCTGTTGAGGCCCGCCATCAGCCGGGCCTGATACAGCGGCCGCCCGCCGGTCTTGAGCCCCAGCATCGGGGCACAAAGCACAGCCCCGGCGAAGCGCCGCGATTCCCCCTTGGCCAGGGCCAACAGGGTCAGGCACCCGCCCATGGAATGACCCACCGCGATCCAGGGCTTGGGCAGCCGGCTCTCAAAGGCCCCCAGGATGGCGTGGAAGTCGGTGAGGAAGGTTTCATAGCCATAGGCATGGCCCTTGAGCCGGTCGGGCAGGTCGCGGTGGGACAGGCCCTGGCCGCGCCATTCCTGCACCAGGACCGTGAACCCGCGCCCCCGAAGTTCGTCCACCACCTCAAAATACTTCTCGATGTGCTCGGTCCGGCCGGTGCTGAGGATCACCGATCCCCGGGCAACGCCCTTGGCCGGAAATATCGCCGCCCGCAGCTTGGCGCCGCCGGTGCCGATCACCCACTCCGCCGTGCCGCCCTTGGGGATGGGCGCTTGGGGGACGGACACCAGGGGGGCGGATTCAGCCATTCTCGGTCACCATTCTGGAAAACAGGTCCTGGACCTGGGATTGTAGCGACATGGCAAGGCCCATGTCCGATAGCCGCATCTTGCCCCGCATCACTGCGGTCATCGGGTCCAGCTGGCGTTTGCCCAAGGCCTTGAGATCAGCCCGGCTGATGGTGATGGTCAGGTCGGCGATCTTGTCGTCATTACAGACATCGCCACCGTCGATATGGATGAAACCCTCGCCCTTGAGGTCGAACTTCACCGACCGACCCAGGCCCGAGTCCTGACCGACGCCCGACCTCACCCTTTCGGTCAATTCCTGCAAGCTCGCCAAGGCGTCACTGTTCCTGTGGATCGTCGCCTACCTTCGCCTCTCAAGCGAATGATGTAAACGCGTCAGCCGGTCAGTTTGTCGGAGCCGGCGGCGGGCAGGTGTCCCCCAACCGCCGGGCGTCGGTACTGAACCGCCCCCCCAGGGGCAGGCCTGCATAGCTGGTGTCGACATCGGCCACCAGCTTGAAGGTTGAGGGGGAATAGGTGCCCTTGGCATCGAGTTGCACCTGGCGACCCTTCTTGCTGGCACAGGATCCCTTCAAGGTGATCTGGCCGTCCTGGAAGATCCGGGTGGGATAGGTGCAGGCATAGTGGCGGTTGCTGGGACCCAGGGTGAACTTGGCTACCTCAGACGGCGTGATACAGCGCCGCTCCTTCTTGGTCTGGCTGATCACGGCCTGGACCTTGTTGGTCACCTCCCAATAGCCGGGCTGGATGGTAGCCACCTGGGCACGCGCCGGGGCGGCGGCGGCCAGGGCGATCAGTCCAAGGGTCAAGGTGCGCAGCATCTTTCGGTCTCTACCTGCAAACGATGCTGACACAATAGGGCATCGAGATGGCTTAGATCTGACCAGGCGCGTTGCAGCCGATTCATCTTGTACATCTCGTGCCGCCCCGCGCAGGTTTGACCATGTCTGGCCGCAACCTCGGAGGATCGCCATGAACACACTTGCCCTCGCAGACCTCGACCAGTTGTACCGACCGCCCGGCAAGCTGGTGATCGACAAGTCCCTGACCCGGGTCGATGCCCACGGCCGCAGCTTTATCGCGCTTTCCCCCTTCTGCGTGATCTCCTCGGCAGGACCCGACGGCACCATGGACGTCTCGCCCCGTGGCGGGGTGCCGGGCTTTGTGCATGTGGGCGAGGACGGGGGGATGCTCTACCTGCCCGACCGTCCGGGCAACAACAGGCTCGACACGATCCGCAACCTGCTGGCCGGCTCCGGCAAGGCGGGGCTGATGTTCATGATCCCGGGCTTCGATGACGTCTACCGGGTCAATGGCCGCGCCAGCGCCACCGACGACGCCGAGATGTTGGCCCAGTTTGTGGAATTCGGGAAGCCTCCGCGCCTTGTACTGAAAATCGTGGTCGAGGAGACCTTCTTCCACTGTCCCAAGGCGATCATGCGCGGGCGCCTGTGGGAGCCCGAGGCCCGTATCGACCGCTCGGTCCTGCCCAGCAATGCCGAGATCGTTATGGATCAGCTCGGCATGGGTAAGCCGCCGGTCAGCGAGGCGCAGATGCTCGAGATGAACAAGGCCTACCTCTAGGCGGGCGTCAGGTCGGCCGGACGAACCGCAGGGTCATGCGGTCGCTCTCGCCGATGGCCTCGTACTTGGATCGGTCGAAGGTGGGGTCGTCGGGTTGTCCTCGCGGCGAGGACCGCCGCACCGGCGGCAGGGTCCAGACCCCGAAGGGATGGTCCTTGGTATCCAGCGGGTTGGCGTTGATCTCGGAGGTCTTGTCGAGAATGAAGCCCGCCTCCTGGGCCAGCCGCACCACATAGGCCTGTTGCACATAGCCATCGGCGGCCAGCACATCCTGGACCATGCCGGCCTGGCCGCGATGTTCCTCCACCCCCAGAATGCCGCCGGGCTTGAGGGCCACAAAGGCGTCGTGGAAAGCCTTTTCCACAATCCCGGCCGCCATCCAGTTGTGAACGTTGCGCAGGAACAGCACCAGGTCGGCGCTGCCGGCCGGAGCCACCGCGCCGCTGGTGGCGCCGAAGGCGGTGATCTCAACGTCGCCATAGAGCTTGGGCTTGGCCCGCAACTTACGGCGATAGGCCGCGACAATCTCGGCGGCGGCCGGTTCGCCGGGGTCGTTGGTCTGCAGGTCGGCGGCATAGAGTTTGCCGTCGGTGGCGCTGAGAAAGGGGGCCAGGATCTCGGTGTACCATCCGGCACCGGGCCAGAACTCCACCACCTTCTGCCCCGGCGACAGGCGGAAAAATTCCAGGGTCTCGACCGGGTGGCGCCAGGGGTCGCGAACCTTGTCGGCGGGAGTTCGCCATTCGCCGGCCGCAGCCTGGGCCAGAGTCATGGGGCCAGCCTTGGCGACGGCTGCGGGCTTGGACGTCCCGCCACAGGCCGCCAGGGCCAGCGCCGAGGCGATGGCAGCCCGCCGCGACAGAAGCCCGATCAAATCTGTCATGTCATCCCGGCCCCCGCCCCGACTGCCAGTAGCCTGCGTCGGGCCTGGGGTCAAAACCACCCGTCAGCGGGGCTTGACGAAGCGCAAGGTCATCCGGTCACTCTCGCCGATGGCGTCGAACTTGCTGCGGTCGAAGGCCGGATCTGAAGTCCGGCCTCCAGCCACGGTCCAGCGCGACGGCGGCAGGGTCCAGACGCCGAACGGGTGGTCCTTGGTGTCCTTGGGGTTGGCATTGGCCTCCGACGAGGCCGCCAGCTTGAAGCCGGCCTTGGCCGCAGCCTCCACCACCGTCTGGGTGGCGACATAGCCGTCGCGGGCATCCCCGATCTGGGGGCGGGGATCGGCGCGATGTTCCTCCACCGCCAGCACACCGCCCGGCTTAAGGACCGCGTAGAAATCGGCCAGAGCCTTGTCCAGCACGCCGGGCTGCCACATCCAGTTGTGGATGTTGCGGGCCGTGATCACCATGTCGGCGGAGCCCGGAGCCCCGAGGGGCTTGGATGTTGCCCCGAAATTGACGAAGCCCACCTTTCCGAACTTGGCCTCATCGGCGTACTTGGCCTCAAAGGCGGCGCGACCCTTGCGCGCGGCTTCGGAGATCTTGGGATTGTCTAGGTCGGCGGCACTGGCGATGTAGGTTCCGCCGGTGGCCTTGGCATAGGGGGCCAGGATCTCGGTCCAGTAGCCGCTGCCCGGTGAGATCTCGATGATGGTCTGGCGCGGCTTGACCCCCCAGAAGGACAGGGTCTCCACCGGGTGACGGGCGCCGTCTCGGGCCACGTTCTCCACCGAACGCGCCGGTCCGGAGACGGCAGCCTTCAAGGCGCGATCCTCCTTGGCCTGGGCGACAGGTGCCACCATCAGGGCGGCAAGAGTGGTCAGGAGGGTCAGGGCGCGGCGCGACATGGGTAAACCTTCAGCGAATTTCAGGACGGGTCGAATGTAGGGGGCACCCTCGCCTCCGCAAGGGGTGGTCGATGACAATTGTGTCAAGCCATCGCCCTTGAACAGACGTAGCCCGGCCCCACCTATGCATCGGAGGCGCTGGATGTCCGGGCCTTCCAGGCAAGGCGAGACTTCGGTTCGCCACCTGCCTGCATCCCTGATCTGCAACCTTGCTTAAGCCAAGAAGGATGTGACCCAAATGCGTACTGTCGACTTCGCGCCCCTATACCGTTCCGTGGTCGGTTTTGATCGCCTCGCGGCCCTGCTTGAGACCGCCAATACCGAGACGGCCTCGGGATACCCGCCCTACAATATCGAGCGCACCGACGAGAATGCCTATCGGATCGAGATCGCCGTAGCCGGCTTCCGCCCTGAGGAACTCAATATCGAGGTCAAGCAAGGCCTGCTGACCGTCCAGGGTCGCAAGACCGCCAATGACGACACCCGCCGCTTCTTGCACCGCGGCCTGGCCGAGCGCGACTTCGAGCGCCGGTTCCAACTGGCCGACTATGTGGTGGTCAATGAGGCAAAGCTATCGGACGGCCTATTGTCCATCGACCTCACCCGCGAGATCCCCGAGGCCCTAAAGCCCCGCCGGATCGAAATCACCACGGGATCCTCAGCAACCCTGATCGAGGCCGAAAAAGTCGCCTGACCCGCAGGGTCAGTCTGGACGAGGGGCGGCGCAGCGATGCGTCGCCCTTTTCAGAACTGGCCGTGACGGCCCTCGCCTGCCGCGAACCGGGCGGCACCCCGCTGGGCAGAACCCGAGCGTAGGGTGGCAAGACCCAGGTCGGCTTCGTGGAGGGTGGCGCTCTCCCAGTCCATCGACCATTGAGCAATAGCGCTGGCCCTGTCGCTGCGAAGGCAGGCCTGGGGGAAGGCTGAGAGTTGCTGGGCCAGTTCTAAGGCACCCTCCAGGGCCTTGCCCTTGGGCACCAGCCGATTGGCCAGGCCGATGGCCAGGGCCTCCTCCGCCGCCACGGGGCGACCTGTGAGGATCAGGTCCATGGCGCGGGAATGTCCGATCAGCCGGGGCAAGCGCACGGTGCCAAGGTCGATCAGCGGCACGCCGAACCGTCGGCAGAAGACGCCAAACACCGCCCCCTCCGCCGCAACCCTCAGGTCACACCAGGCGGCCACCTCGATGCCTCCTGCCACGGCGTGGCCCTCCACGGCCGCAATCACCGGCTTGGACAGGGTCAGGCGGGTGCACCCCATAGGCCCCAGGTCACCCCCCCGATGCAGCGGGTTGCCACGCCCCTCGCTGACGCCCTTCAGATCCGCGCCGGCGCAGAAGGTCCCCCCGCGCCCCTGCAGGATGGCGACATCCAGAGCGGCATTGGCGTCGAAGGCCTTAAAGGCGTCATAGAGCTGTCGGGCGGTCTCGGCATCCACCGCATTGCGGCTCTCGGGACGCTCGATGGTGACGATGGCGATCCTGTCGCGGGTCTCAACACTGACGGTCTGCACGGGAGCCTCCTGAATGGCGGAGGTGAGCCTATGCGACAAACAACGGCTTGGTCACCGAAGAACCGCCCAGCGACGCCATAGATTTCGCCTCAGGCCGCGCGGGCGAGCTCAAAGCCCAGGGTGGCCAGGAGCTGAACATCGCGAATGCTGGCACCCGACAACTTGGCATTTGTGAAGTCACATCCACGCAGATCCGCGCCGTCAAGGATCGCCCCGGTCATATCGGCACGCTGGGCATGGGCGTAGCAGAAGCGGGCTGACTCGAAGCTGGCTGGGGTCAGCCGGGTGGCGCTCAGCGGCAGGACGGCAAAGACGGTGTCGCGCAAATCAGTCTTGGTAAGGTTGGCACCTGCCAGGCGCGCGCCCCGGGCATCTACGTCCTTCAGGCAGGCACCGCGCAGATCGGCTCCGTCAAGCTGGGCTCCCTGGAGTTGGACGCCGGTGAGATCCATCCCCACCATGATCGCGCGCTTGGCGCTCATGGCGCTGAGCCGCAATCCCCGCAGCCGGCTCCCCAGCGGGCGCAGGTCCTCTCCGTCCAGGACGGCGGGCTGGCCCTCGCGCCCACCGGTCTGGCACCAGAGATGGTTGGCCTTGGCCTTGGCCAGAAATTCCTCGACCCGGGCTACGGCCGCGGCGGTCGGTGCGCTGATCATGCCAACCATATTGGCCCCCGAGGTCCGGGCACGCCCCACATCGACCCCGGTCATCACGGCGTTGGCGAAATTGGCCCCCTCGAAGTTGGTATTGGCCACATCGGCGCCGTCCAGCATGGCCCCGGACAGATTGGCGTCCTTGAGATTGGCGCCGGCCATCTTGGCACCCTTCAGGGAGCAGTCGGAGAAGTCCGACGCAAAGACTGAGGCGTCGTTCAATTGTGAGCCATCCAGGGTCGCGCCCACGAAGATGGCATGGTCCAACTGCCCTTCCCTGGCCTGGTGGGTCACCGAAGACAGGCCCTTGGAGGGGTGGGGGATGGCGATCTGGCCGACGCGGAAATCGGCCTGGGTCAGATCGGCCTGGGACAGGTTCGCGCCCCGCAGGCAGGCCCCCCGCAGGTCGGCGCGCACCAGTCGTGCCCCGCGCAGATCGGCCTTGCGCAGGTCGCAGCCAAACAGCACCGCCCGCTCCAGATTGATGCCCGCCATCCTCGCGCCGTCGAACACCGAGGCCGAGACATCAGCATCGGTCAGGTTGCGGCCGGCGAGATCAGCACCAGACAGGTCGACAAACTTCAAGATCGCCCGCTTGCCACCCGGGCGACCGGCCACGAACTTCTCATGGCCGGTCAGCATCATCTCGATCTCGCCAGGCGAGAGTCGGCGGCGGCCAGAGAGGGTGGGGCTGGTCATGGGTTAGGGCTTCTGGAGAACAGGGTTTTACGAGATCGATCTAGCCCGCCAGAAGCAACTGAACCGTTAAGTCCCGCCGCCGCGGTTCAGTTTGTTTCGGCAAGGCCAAGAGCCCCCGCACGATGTGCGCCCGTGAGGTCAGCGAGGCGCAACTGGACATCGGTGAAGTTCGCACGGCTAAGGTCAGCCCCCACCAGGATTGCCTGGCGAAGATCAGCCCGGGTCAGGTCGGCATTCTTGAGGCTCGCCCGCGACAGATTGCAGGGCAGGATGCGGTCATCCCCTAGCAACAAGGGGCCCATCTGGGTCTCCCGAAGGTCGGCACCCCCCAGCTTGGCCGACATCAGACGTGCGCCCCGCAAGTCGGCCCCGCGAAGATTGCAGGCCCGCAGGTCGGCCCCCTCCAGGTTGGCGCCCTGAAGTTGAACCCCCTGCATATCCAGGCCGTAGAAGATGGCGCGCTTGGCCGACAGCGCCGTCAGGTTGAACCCGCGCACGCTCCCCAAGGATCGCAGATCGGCATCGTCAAAAGCGCTCGGAGATCCCTCGGTGCCTTGAGTCTCGCACCACCGCGCATGGGCGCCCATCATGGAGGTGTAGGGAAGGGACGCGACGTCCTGGCCAATAGGCTTGTCGGTCAGGGCCCCGCGCATGTCAGCCTGGCTGACGTTCCAGGATTGGGTCTTGGCCCCCACCAGGATGCAGTCGCGCATGTCGGCTCCGGCCAGGTCCGCGCCGGACAGATCAGCCCCGGCCATATTGGCCCCGCTGAGATTGCACTGTTTGAGATTTGCGCGGACCAGCTTGGCGTCCTTGAGCACCGCATCGGTAAAGTCGGCTCGGCCCGCCATCACCCCCGACAGACGCGATCGCTCCAGGTTGGCCCCCACCAGGATCGCTCCCTGCATCTCGCCCACCCGGTTGTGGTGTTCCAGGACCTTGAGGCCATGAACCCGGTCGATGGAGGCGATCGCCCCCTCCCGCAGATCAGATTCAAACAGGTCGGCACCGGTGAGGTTGGCGTTGCGCAGGCAGGCACCTCGCAAGTCGGCACGGCGCAGGGAGGCGTCGATCAGGCAGGCGCCCTGGAGGTCGGCTCCATAGAGATTGGCGTGATCCAGGCGCACCCCGCGCAGGTCACAATCGGCCAGGATCGCGCCGGTGAAGTCGGCGTCGCACAGATTGCGACCCCGCAGGTCCAGGCCCGAGAGATTCTTCCAGGCAAACACCGCCCGCGCGCCGCCAGGGCGCGAGGTCCACAGTCGGTCATGCTTGACACAGATCGCATCGACCTCGGCCTGGCTGAGGGGGAGAAGATCCTGAAGGGTCGCAGCTTGGAGGGACATGACAGCCGGGAACACTGAACTCAGGCCCAGCCTAGCGTCGCGGAATTAAGATGTTGTTTCCGCGACTTACTCTGATCTTCCGCTCACGGCGCGCTCCGCGGTCGGTAGTGACGATACAATGGTGCGGCCTCGCCTGCCAACAGCCCCAGTTCCACCTGGATCCCGGCCTGGCTTAGCCGCGCCACGCCGCGCCCTGCCGCGTGGATTGAGGCATCCTGACAGGCGATCAACACCCGCGCCACGCCCGCCGTGATCAGTCGCTCGGCGCAGGACGGCGCTCCCGAGCTGCGCTGCCCGCAGGGCTCCAGGGTGACATAGGCGGTCCCGCCGCGGGCCAAGGGGCCAGCCTGTGCTAGGGCCTGCTCCTCCGCATGAGGCCGACCTCCGGCCTGGGTGACGCCCTCCCCCACGATGATGCCGCTAGTGACGATCACGCAGCCCACCACCGGATTGGGATCGGTCTTACCGAGGTTCTCCGCCGCCAAAGCTATGGCGCGGCCCATGTGGGTTTCGTCGATCATGGCGAGGGCCACCGGGCAGGTTTCCGCCAAGTCTGACCAAGCTCAGTGACCATAGACGGGCAGGGCCGTGGCACGGTCGGCGTCCAGATAACGCGCCGAGGCGGGCTTGAGCGCGGCGTCGAGCTCGATCAGCAGGGGGTTGCCGGTGGGGATCTCGACATCGATGATGGCACCATCGCTCAGGGCATAGAGCAGCTTGACGATGGCCCGCAGGGAATTGCCGTGAGCCGCCACCAGCAGGGTCTCGCCCGCCGCCAGCTTCGGCGCGATCTCAGAGACCCAATAGGGCTCGACCCGGTCCAGGGTGGTCTTCAGGCTCTCGGTGGTGGGCAGGGTCAGTCCGGCGTAGCGGCGATCGGCGCTGAAGTCGAACGCCCCGCCGGGAGCCAGGGGCGGTGGGGGAATGTCATAGGATCTGCGCCAGATCTTCACCTGATCGGCCCCGTGCTCGGCCGCCGTCTGGGTCTTGTTGAGGCCCGTCAGGCCACCATAGTGACGCTCGTTCAGCCGCCAGTCCTTGAGCTCCGGAATGAAGACCTGATCAGCGGCGGTCAGGGCCAGCCAGCAGGTGCGGATCGCCCGGGTCAGGACCGAGGTATAGGCGCGGTCCAGGGTGAGCCCGGCAGCCTTGATCAATTGCCCGCCCTTCGTCGCCTGGGCCTCACCCTCGGCGGTCAGGTCCACATCAACCCAGCCGGTGAAGCGATCCTCAAGGTTCCAGCGGCTCTGGCCATGGCGCAGCAGGATCAGGGTCGGCACGGGGAAACCTCCAGAACGATCAAGCTGAGGGGCTAGGTCTCGGGGGGGCTCAGGTCAAGGGTTCGCTGGCCCAAGGCTCCCAGAGTCGCTATAGCGAGCCACCATGCCCGACCGCCTGTTTTTCCCCGCCCTGGCCCTGGCCGCCCTGCTGATGGTGGCCCTGGCCGCCGTCTGGCCACAGGGGCTGGGGGATCGCTCGCCCGAGCCCTTTGGCCATCCCCCGGTGCAGCGAACACCG
>JANPAO010000329.1:0-2605 GCA_031429955.1 Phenylobacterium sp.
CTTGCGGCCGGCCTTCAGAGTGAAGGCCTCGCTAAGCAGTTCCCGCGCGGCCGGCGCGATATTGGTCAGGATCAGGCGGGGGATCGGCTTGTCGTCATAGAACTGGCCCAGGAAGGCGCTCATGATGTCGAGGTCCTCATCTGACTTGTCGACCCGGGGGAAATAGGCGCGGTTGCCCCAGTTCTGCCCCGCCCGGAAGAAGAACACCTGGACACAGGCCTGGCCGCCGTCGGCATGCAGGGCAAAGACATCGGCCTCGTCCAGAGTTTCCGGATTGATCTGCTGGTCCTGGGCCACCGAGGCCAGGGCTCGGATACGGTCGCGCAGGCGCGCGGCGCGTTCGAACTCCATGTCGTCAGAGGCCGCCTGCATCTCATCCGACAGCTTGCCCATCACCGCCCGGCTCTTGCCCCGCAGGAAGGCCTCGGCCTGGTCCACCAGGGCTCCATAGTCCTCCAGACTCACCAGGCCGGTGCAGGGCGCCGCGCACCGCTTGATCTGGTGCAGCATGCAGGGCCGGGTGCGGCTCTCATAGACGCTGTCGGAACAGGACCGCAGCAGGAAGGCCTTCTGCAGGGTGTTGAGCGTCCGGTTCACCGCCCAGGCGCTGGCGAAGGGGCCGAAATAGTCGCCCTTGATACTGTGGGCCCCGCGATGCTTGCGCAGTTGGGCCGCAGGGTGTTCGCGACGGATGACGATCTCGGGGAAGCTCTTGTCGTCCCGCAGCAGCACGTTGAACCGAGGCTTCAACTGCTTGATCAGATTGATCTCCAGCAGCAGGGCATCGGTCTCGGTGCGGACGGTGACGAACTCCATGGACCGGGTCAGGTCCACCATCAGGGCGATGCGCTGGGTGTGGAAGCGACCTTGGGCATATTGCAGCACCCGCTTCTTCAGCGACCGCGCCTTGCCCACATAGAGCACCTCGCCGCCCTCGCCCATCATGCGATAGACCCCCGGCGCATCGGGCAGGCGCTTCACATAGTCCTTGATCAGGTCGGCCCCCTGCAGGGGCGCCTGCGTCACGTCGCTGGGCATGGACCTGATATAGGTGAGTCCGCGCCCAAGCGCAGCCGCGCGCGCTGGAAAGGCGTCAGGCGCGTCGCATCGGGGCCGGCTGACCCACGGCCTGGGCAATATAGTCGGCCAGGCCCCGGCGCGGTTCCCAGCCCAGCAGCCGGGTCTTGCTGGTGTCGATGTCGGCGCTCATCCGATTGCCGGCCACCTCGGGTGCCATGACGATCTCGCCGCCGAACATCTGGGCGACCTCCAGGATCGAATAGGCGCGGCTGTCCCCCAAGCCAAAGTCATCCCCGTCACCGCCGGCCCCCACCAGGACCAGGCCCTCGACGATGTCATCGATGTGGGTGAAGTTCCGCCTCTGGGTGCCCGGCGCATTGACCCGCAGGGGCTCGCCGGCCAACCGCCGCTGGCGGAAGATCTCGATCAGGGTGCCATAGGCTCCGGCCCGCTCGCCTGGCCCATAGACATTGTAGAAATAGGTGATGGCATACTTCAGGCCGTACCACTCGCCATAGTTCCGCACGAGCTCGGTATTGGTGGCCTTGGTCCAGGCATAGGGGCTCTGGTCTCGGCCCAGTCCCCCGTCGCCGAACTTGGTGGAGGACCCCGCATAGAGCAGCTTGCAGGCCTTGGCGCGGCAGAACTCCAGCACCCCAAAGGTGCCCACCTTGTTCAGGTCCCAGACCACGGTGGGTTCCAGCAGGCTCTTCTCGACCCGGGAATACTCCCCCAGATGATAGACCAGATCCGGCGTCTCCGGCACCAGGGCGGCCACGTCCTTGGTATGGCCCTGCCGATAGTCGACCCCGGCCACATGGGCCTCGCGGGTGCCGGCGAAATAGTTGTCCAGCGAGATCACCCGATGGCCCTCGGCCAACAGGCGCGCGCACAGGGCCGAACCGACGAACCCGGCGCCGCCGGTGACGAGGATAAGCTTGCTCATGCCGCTCGCTTTGCCAGAAAGGTCCTAAGGACGGCCTAAAGCTTCACCGCCCCGGCCTGCACCTTGGCGTACCCCGCCTTGGTCAGCTTCACATAGCCCTTGGTCGGATCGCGATAGTACATGGTCGCCTTGATCACCGACGGATCAAAGCCCTGCGCCACCAGGTCGACCTTGCGATACTTGAACGTGCCCGTGACCTCCATGGCCGGCAGCAGTCGCAGGAACACCGGCTGGGCATAGGTCGGCAGTTCGCGCGCCACCTGCTCGCCAAACACCTTGATGTCGAAGTCGCCGTCCACCACCAGGCCGGCCATCCCGGCCCGG
Source organism: Phenylobacterium sp. (assembly GCA_031429955.1). GTDB lineage: Bacteria > Pseudomonadota > Alphaproteobacteria > Caulobacterales > Caulobacteraceae > Phenylobacterium. The sequence goes on from JANPAO010000329.1 coordinate 2,291, forward strand.
CCATCGGCCCCGGTCACCTCCACCCCATAGACGCTGGCCTCTACCACCCCAGGCACCTCTGCCAGCCGCTCGGCCACCTCGCCGGTGGAGACGTTCTCGCCCTTCCAACGGAAGGTGTCGCCGATCCGGTCGATGAAGTAGAAATAGCCATCGGCGTCGGTCTTCATCAGGTCCCCGGTGCGGAACCAGGCATCGCCCTTTTCGAACACGTCGCGCAGGATCTTCTTGTCCGAGGCGGCCTTGTCTACATAGCCGGTATACTCGCTGCGGGCATCGCTCGACCCGATCTTGCCGATGCACTCCCCCACCTGGCCC
>JANPAO010000330.1:0-3850 GCA_031429955.1 Phenylobacterium sp.
CCCGCACCCGCCCGTCGGCGCCGGGTGAGGCGTCAGACGCACTCGTCAGGGACGCCTCCAGGGACTGTACCGGCTGCCCCGGCTTGAACCCGCCATAGCCCAGCCCGTCGGTCAGGCCGGCGGTGTGACTCAGCAACCGCCGAACCGTCACCTGCTCATTGTCAAAACTGCTGGGCGGCAGTTTCCAGCGCGTCAGATAGCGGGAGACCGGCGCGTCCAGGTCAATCTTGCCCTGCTCCACCAGGGTCATCACCCCCCAGGCCGTGAGCCACTTGCTCAGGGAGGCCACCTGAAACTGGGTGTCGCGGTCGATGGGCGCGCCCTTGGACAGGAATACCGCCTTGGCGGGCTTTCCGTCCTCCACCAGGATGAAGGCAGCATTGCCTTTGGACTCGGCCTTGAGCTTGGCCGCCACGGCGTCAGCGAAGGCACCGGTGTCCCCCGGCGTCGCCAGGGGCGCACGCCACCACCCCTCCAGGGTGCCGAACCCGATCACCCCTACGGTCAGGAGGGCCGCCAGCAGCGCCGCGGCCAAGGCCTTGAAGAACCGCGCCATGATTGATGTCTCTGTCCCTGTATCCTAGCCAGGACCTTAGCCGCTTGGCACCGTCGCACCAGCCCTCAGGATCGACAGGGCAGCCGCCGCCCGCTGGCACTGTTTGAACCCACGGCAATTGTCCGCACCGCCTCCGGGCGAGGGGTCAACTGGATCGAAGCAGGGTTTCCACAGCGATGTCTTCGTCGATGTCCGGCCAATGGATACCCTGACCACCCCCGATCAAACGCCAGTGGGCGCGCTGTTCGGGAGTCGCGTCACGCAGGCGCGGAAACCACTCCATAGGTGCCGACAGTTCCCGCCCGTCGGCCAGAACCACATGCAAGGCGGCGTCGGTGGCGCGCACATCGACGGCGTCGCTATCAAGCTTCAGTGCCGAAATGCCCAATCCAGGCCTCCTTGAAGGTCACGCGATGCTCAATGACCAGCGCGCGTAGCCGGTTCAGCTCATGAGATCGAAGGCCACGCGACCTAGCGAGCTGTACCGGGTCGAGCCAGAACTTAGCCGTGCTTTGCCCGCGCTCGACGTGAATGTGCGCGGGTTCAGAGCCTTCAAGACTGTAGAAGAAAAAGCGAAATCCTGAAACGCTCATCACGGTCGGCATGGAACCAACGTTTCTTCCGACGCAGTGCAGCACCCACCGGTCGCCAAAGCGCAAGCCCGCGAAGGCCGAACCCTGGGCCTTGTCTGCGCGCCCGCGCCTCTCCATCTGCCCACCAGACGACGTCCCAAATGCTCGAGGCTCTCCATGATCGACCTCTATACCTGGACCACCCCCAACGGCCGCAAGATCTCCATCCTACTGGAGGAACTGGGAGTCGCCTATCAGGCCAAACCCATCAATATCGGCAAGGATGAGCAGTTCACCCCCGCCTTCCTTGCGGTCTCCCCCAACAATAAGATCCCGGCCATTGTCGATCACGACGCGCCGGGCGGCCCCCTGTCGATCTTCGAGAGCGGTGCGATCCTCACCTATCTGGCCGACAAGCACGGCCAGTTCCTACCCGCTTCCGGTGCGGCCCGCTGGAAGGTGCTGGAGTGGCTGGCCTGGCAGATCGGCGGCCTGGGTCCGATGCTGGGCCAGCTCGGCTATTTCCTGCGGGCAACCGACAAGACCCCGGTGGCCATCGAACGGTTCTCGGTGGAATGCACGCGACTGCTGGGGGTGATGGACCGCCGGTTGAAGGAGGTCGACTATCTCGGTGGCGACTATTCCATCGCCGACATGGCGGCCTATCCCTGGGTCTCAGCCATGGCCCCCATGCTCAAGGCCACCCCCATCATTGCCGGCTGGGACCAGATGACCGGCATCCACCGCTGGCTTGAAACCCTCGCCGCCCGCCCCGGCGTTCAGCGCGGCATGCTGGTGCCCCAGGTCTAGACCGGTCATGCGGCCGGGATCGCCCCGGTCGCAAGATAATAGACAACACCCGCCGCCGCGCAGGCCAGCAGCAGGGGAATGACCCCCAGCTTCAGCCAGATCGCAGCGGCAGCCGCCGCCAGCGACAGTCCCAGGCTGGGCAGGTTCACGCTGGCCAGGATCGGCACATCAAGTCCCACCGGCCCGGCCGCGAAGTGCCGAACCTCGCCAAACAGCACATGCAAGCCAAACCACAGGGCCAGGTTGGCGATCACCCCCACCACCGCTGCGGTGATGGCCGCCAGCGACGCATTGAGAGCCCGAGCACCCCGCAGCGCTTCGGCGAAGGGCGCCCCCAGGAAGATCCACAGGAAGCAGGGCGTAAAGGTCACCCAGGTGGTGAGCACACCCCCCAGCACCCCGGCCAACAGGGGATTCAAGCCTTCCGGGTCGCGAAACGCCCCCATGAACCCGACGAACTGGGTGACGATGATCAGCGGGCCTGGCGTGGTCTCGGCCATGGCCAGGCCGTCCAGCATCTCGCCGGGCCTCAGCCAGCCATGGGTCTGGACCGCTTCCTGCGCCACATAGGCCAGCACGGCATAGGCGCCGCCAAAGGTCACCACCGCCATCTTCGAGAAGAACACCGCGATCTGTGAAAACGTGTTGTCCCAACCCAGGGTCAGGCCCAGGGCCAGGACCGGCACCAGCCACAGGGTCAGCAGCACCCCGCCGATCCCCAGCGCCCACCGGACATTGGGCCGCGCATGGACCGGCGTTTCCTCCCCCAGCAGGGTTTCGGCATCCGGAACCTCGCGTGCGCTCTTGGGGCCGTGGGCACCTCCGGCACTGAATGCCGCCACCCCGGCACGCCCGCCCAGATAGCCGATCAGGCCAGCAGCCAGGATGATCAGCGGAAACGGCACCCCAAAGGCGAAGATCGCGACAAAGGCGGCCCCCGCCAGCCCCAGCATGACCGGGTTCTTCAGCACCCGACTGCCCAGCCGGTGCACCGCCTGGGCCACCACCACCAGCACCGCCGCCTTCAGACCAAAGAACAGGGCCGCCACCGGACCCAGGGACCCAAACAGCGCATAGAGAACGCTCAGCGCCATGATCGCCAGGAAGCCCGGCAGCACAAACAGCCCCCCGGCCACCAGCCCGCCCACCGTCCGGTTCATCAGCCAGCCGATATAGATCGCCAGTTGCTGCGCCTCAGGGCCCGGCAGCAGCATGCAGTAGTTGAGCGCGTGCAGAAACCGGCGCTCCCCCAGCCACCGCTTCTCCTCCACCAGGATGCGATGCATCACCGCAATCTGACCCGCCGGCCCGCCAAAGCTCAGCGCTGCAATCCGCGCCCAGACCCTGGCCGCCTCCCCCAGGGGGACCGTCCGCCCGCTGCTGTCGGCAGGGTTCATCGGGGAAGACTTGTCGGAGGCATCCATGCGCCATCTCCATGCGGAGTTGCGCGGTGTTGGGCAAAGGCCTCGTCGGGACACCGCTCCATCCCGATCCCGCAGGGCTAAGCCAATTCCAGTGCCAGGACAATGTGGGAGGCAGAGGCTTGTTGGCGATCAGGTGACTGAGGCGATGAATTCGCTCAAGCTCATCAGCGCCGGAGAACACCTTTCGGTCGCGTCTGCCCCGCGTCCGGTCGCGTCAATGGTAGGCCTGCGTCGGTTCATGCAATTGAATCATGTCACAGCAATTCAGGTGACCATCATTGCCCGATCAACGAACCGGCCGGAGGCAGCCAGCCCATCTCTCGCAGCTTGCCGATGCGGGCACGCGAAACCGGCACCTGAAGCCCACCACCAAGCCTCAGGCGCAGGTTCCGTCCGTCCTCAATCACGCCCGCGATCGCTGATCGAGCGACCCACCATGAGCGGTGGGTCTGCACGCCTTCAAGATCACCCAGCCCGGCCATGGCCTG
>JANPAO010000331.1:0-2408 GCA_031429955.1 Phenylobacterium sp.
AAAGCGATGAAGGCGAGCCTGACGACGACGACGACTAGGATCAGAACGGCGATGGCCCAAGCTAAGGGACGGCTCACGTTCTCCGTCGCGGATAGGAGCAGCCACGTCGCCACCATGGCGGCGATTGGGAGCGTCCGGAGAAGGGCCTTGTTGGCCTTCGGCATGGCGTCAGTCGTCCAGTCGCACGGTTCTCACCTCTAATGCCGAGAGGCATTGCAGGAAGAATGCGGCGGTAAACGTGCCGCGACTGATCTTATTCCTGAGGTTCACGTCTGAATCGGTCACCCCGCGCTTGCTCATTTCGCCGCGCTGAGATCGGCGTGCATCACCGGATCGCCGGGCCGCACTTGGCTTCCTACGCGATGGAAATGGCGTGGCGCGAACACAACCGCTCGCGTATCCAACAGCGAGCAATTCCTGCTGGCGACTGGCGCGGCGCGGGCCCACCCGGTCACCCGTCAGTGGAAGGGGTATTGGCAGCGGGTGGCAAGTTAAGGGCGGCTCGCTTCGCCACGCTTCATATCCTCAATAATCCCAAGCGCGGCTCTTGCCGGATCAAAATCCTCGATGATCGGGCGCCCGACTACGAGATAATCGGCACCACGACGGATCGCCTCTGCAGGAGTTGCCACGCGCTTCTGCCCACCAAGATCGTGACCTGGGGATCGGATGCCCGGAGTAGCAATCAGTAGACCGGGGCGGACGAAATGCTGCCGAATTTCGTCTGGTGAATCGTCGGCGGACGCGATTATTCCATCAACCCCGCAGTCCAGCGCGTTCCTTACGCGGAGCTTGATCAGCTCTGGGACATCAAGCGCATAGCCCATCTCGGCCAAATCAGTGTCGTTGAGACTGGTGAGCACAGTGATCGCGAAGATTTTAAGAGCTTCGTCATCACCTTTAGCTTCTACAGCGGCCTTCATTATCTCACGGTCGCCGTGGACAGTAATGAACTTAATACCCCTGTCTAATGCCTGAGCTACACCACGCGAAACGGTCGTTGGGATGTCGTACATCTTATAATCGAGGAAGATGTCTTTGTTCTGATCACGCAAATGGGTGATCACGCCTTCTGTGCCTTGGGCGACAAACAGGCCCATGCCAATCTTGAAAAACGAAACGATACCATCGAGCTGTTCTACAAGCCGCATGGCCTCAACAGGCGAGGTAACATCAAGCGCGACGATGAGACGGTCGGCCATATTCGTCGGCACGTCGCGCTGCATGACCTGCGACGAGGGCATCAGCGATCCGTCCATTGGTGAGCTCCGACCTGAGGAATCGCCCGTTGATTCGCATGCAATAGTGAATCAAGGGAGGTTGACGCACAATATGTTGTGTGAATCTGGTCATAGCCGGTGAATAAGTGGTTAGCGCAAACCGTCAGCACGACAGATATCCATGTCCTGGAAACCGCGTCCGGAGTTCCCGGCGCGGGAGAAGGCATGCCTACTATGTCAGGGCGCGCTCGAACTCAATACGTTTGAGAAGACTTAGCTGCTTCGATCTGATGCCGTGCGCCAGCTTTTCAGCCCGCTCCGAATGTCCGCCGACGCCGCCAGCCCCTGGTTCCGTGGGGACGCCAGACACGCCCCTATGCGTTGCGGATGACGACTTGGGTTTGTTCGTCCGCTCGCAGGCCCCGCGCCTCTAGCCATGCCTGCGTGAGCATGGCGGACGTTACGGGCGCTGCGGCGGCTTTCAGTTACTCTAGGACGAACCGCTTTGCCGTCCCCTTCTTGGCCCTGTGGCGGACGGTGTAGCACTCAATGGCGGCTGGCGTGTTCGCCGGGTCGAACAGGGCAATGACCGCGTCGAGGTGGTCTAGGTCGCAGAGGACCTTTCGCAGCTCGGCTTCCATAGGTCACGCAACCGGGTTAGCTCGTGCCCTTTATCCACGGGCCCAGCAACGGTGTTTGGTCTCTCTATCTGCTTATCCGTTACATACCGCACCCAATGCGGCGACGGATGATGGGATTTTGTCCCGTTTGCTGCCTAACACCGCGGATCTCTGCACCGTCGTGCCGATGTCATGCAGCTTCCAGTCCAGAAACACCTGCTTGCCCTGGCGCTTCAGGTCGGTGGCCAGCCCCATGCCGCCGCCGGTGGCAAAGAGTTCCAAGCCCACCTTGTAGAAGCTGACGGCATCGCCTAGGGCCTCCACCACCGCGCGGGCGGCCTCTGTGGTCGGCAGGTCGAGGGGCACGATCAGGCGGGGGTCGGCCTTGATCAGCGTCTGGATGCCGGACACGGTCTTGCTCCAGGCAGGCGCACAGACTTCCCAAGGGAGGTCGGCGCGGCGGACGAAATGGGCTAAGACATCGCAATGAGCCCGGCAGACTTTGCGGTCAACTTTTTCGTCGCCCTGTTCGCCCTGATCGATCCGATCGGGACGGTTCCCTTGTTTG
>JANPAO010000332.1:0-2168 GCA_031429955.1 Phenylobacterium sp.
GGGGGCGGCGGGGACCGCGCGCGCGCTTCGCCGCGCCGCGGGGTGCGCCGCCGGGGCCTTCGACGCCGATCGGGTCTCCCGATGGGGGGGCTGGGCGATCGACGAGCTGGTCGGGTCCCAAGCCGCTTACCACTACCATCAAGGACACCGGAACGAGCGCATCGCTCACCGCGTCCACCTGGCCGAGAACGGCCTGTTCGCCGCCTTCGTCTTCGTCCTGGCGGGCTTTGCGACCGCCTGGCTGCTGACGCCGATGGTCGAGCAGGAACTGCCACACTGGGTGGGCGGCGCGGTGATGATGCTTGGCGCCATCGTGCCGGCCATTGGCGCAGCGGGGCTGGCGCTGGAAGCGACGCTTGCCTTCCGCGAACAAGGGCAGCGCAGCCTGTTCCTCGCCGGGCGGCTGGCAGCCATCTCCGCTGCGCTACGCGACCCACCGCGCCTCGACGACCTGCAACGCGCCGCCCATGCGGCCATGCGCCTGCATAGCGCTCAAGAAGATCGCTGGAGCGAGGAAGCCACGCGCCGGCGGCTGCTCAGGGGCGGTTAGACAGAAGGATGGGTTACGGTTACGGCGACAGTTGTACGGTTACGGCGACAGTTGCAATAACCCCCATGCGCCCTTCGGTGATGGTGCGTTCAATCGACTTGACTGGCTCGCAACCCCAGCGAGCCCTCAAGCCGCTCGGCGTCGCCAACTGGGGATCGCCGCATGGGACGGCGGCGTTCTCGTCAGCAGATAGGCCCTTCGCCGGGGTCCTCTGGGGCGCCGGAAGATGAGGACACAAAGCTCACCAAGGGCGCGAAGCACACCAAGTGGGACTGGCCGTCGGGCCTTGCAAGGCGGTGTGGATCGTCACCCGCAGGCCAAGGCGAGAGCCTGAAAGTTTCGGGGTATCAGACGCTGCGCGTCCTGGACGCACTCCAGCGCCTCGACGGCCTTGAGGCGGCTTGACCGTTTCTCCCCCTCCTTCGTGTCCTTGGCTTGCTTCGTGGGCTTCGTGTCCAGCCTGCAAGCCGTGCATCCGGCAGGGGAATGGAGGCGACGGCCGAACGCCCTTGGCCTGTGCCGCGCTGGCTCGCTTCAAGAGGATCCATTTTGTAGGCGTCACCGTAATTTCCAGATGGAGGCGCGCGCCGGGCTGACCCTGGCGCCCCGCAAGGGGGGTCCCGCGCCGATAGGTCCCGGACAAGCCGCGCAGGCTATCGGCGATGACGCCGTTGCTGGTGCGCATCCTTTAGGGCTTTGACGGGTGCCCCCTGCCCTTCCCGCGCGCGGCGGGTTGCGCCTGATCGACTCGGTCTCTAAACGGGCGTCTTAACCTACAGACTGAACGGGCCCGGCGCGCGAGATCGTGATGCCGCCCTTTTGCGCGGACCCACAGATGCCAAAACGCACCGATATCGCCTCGATCCTGATCATCGGCGCAGGGCCCATCATCATCGGCCAGGCCTGTGAGTTCGACTATTCCGGGGTGCAGGCCTGCAAGGCGCTGAGGGCCGAGGGCTACCGGATCGTGCTGGTCAATTCCAACCCCGCCACGATCATGACCGATCCCGACGTGGCCGATGCCACCTATATCGAGCCCATCACGCCGGAGATGGTGGAGAAGATCATCGCCAAGGAGCGGCCTGACGCCCTGTTGCCCACCATGGGCGGCCAGACGGCGCTGAACACCGCCCTGGCCCTGGAGGCCTCTGGTGTGCTGGCCCGCTATGGGGTGGAGATGATCGGGGCCAAGGCCGACGTCATCGACCGGGCCGAGGATCGCCAGAAGTTCCGTGACGCCATGGACAAGCTGGGGCTGGAGAGCCCCAAGTCCAAGGCCGCCCACTCGATGGACGAGGCCCTGGTGGGTCTGGAGTTCGTGGGCCTGCCGGCCATCATCCGCCCCTCCTTCACCCTGGCCGGCACCGGCGGCGGCATCGCCTACAATCTGGAAGAATTCCGCGAGATCGTGAAGGGCGGCCTCGATATCTCGCCCACCACCGAAGTGCTTATCGAAGAGAGCGTCTTGGGGTGGAAGGAATACGAAATGGAGGTTGTCCGCGACAAAGCCGACAACTGCATCATCGTCTGCTCCATCGAGAATATCGACCCGATGGGCGTCCATACCGGCGACAGTATCACCGTCGCCCCGGCCCTGACCCTGACCGACAAGGAATAC
>JANPAO010000333.1:0-4093 GCA_031429955.1 Phenylobacterium sp.
TGCGGGCGTTCTCCAGGGCCAGGGCCTTGGTAAAGCCGATGACGCCGGCCTTGGCGGCGGAATAGTTGGTCTGGCCCATCTGGCCCTTCTGGCCATTGATCGACGAGATATTGATAATCCGGCCCCACTCCCGCTCCCGCATGCCGTCGATGACATGGCGGGTCATGTTGAAGACGCTGTCCATATTGACCCGGATGACCTCAGACCACTGCTCGGGCTTCATCTTGTGGAACACCCCGTCGCGGGTGATGCCGGCATTATTGACCAGAACATCGATGGGCCCGAGCTCAGCGCGAACCAGGTTCACCGCCCGCTCGCAATCCTCAAAGCTGCCGACATTGCCCTTCACCACCATCACGCCAAGCTCCTTGGCGCAGGCTGCGGCAGCCTCCTCATTGCCGGAATAGCCGGCCGCAACGCTCATGCCGTCGGCCTTCAGCCGCTCGCAGATCGCCCGTCCAATGCCACGGGTCCCGCCCGTGACGAATGCAACTCTCGCCATGCCTGTCGTCTCCCAAATGCTTGTTCCGGCGACGGTTGATCCGGCGCTCGGGGTCTTTTCAGTTCCGGCCTAGACCTGCTCGACGCACATCGCACGCCCATGCCGCCGCCGACACAGAGGGTCGCCAGACCCTTCTTGGCACCCGACCGCCTCATCTCGTGCAGCAGGGTGGTGAGGATGCGGGCACCCGAGGCGCCGATGGGGTGGCCGATGGCAATGGCCCCGCCGTTCACATTCACCTTGGCCGGGTCCAGCCCCAGGTCGCGCACGACGCAGATGGACTGGGCGGCAAAGGCCTCGTTCGACTCGATGTGATCGAGATCGCCCACAGACCCGCCGGCCTTTTCCAGGGCCTTGCGGCTGGCGGGGATCGGGCCGGTGCCCATGATCTCAGGATCGACCCCGGCGCTGGCCCAGGAGGCGATGCGGGCGAGCGGGGTCAAGCCCCGCTTCTTGGCCTCATCGGCGCTCATCAACACCAGGGCCGCGGCCCCATCATTGAGGCCCGAGGCATTGGCCGCGGTAACCGACCCTTCCTTATTGAAGGCCGGGCGCAGGCCCGAGACGCTGTCGAGGGTGGCACCGTGGCGGATGTATTCGTCCTGGTCGACAATGGTGTCGCCCTTGCGGCCCTTGATGGTCACCGGCGCGATCTCGCCGGCGAATTTACCCGCCTTCTGGGCGGCCTCAGCCTTGTTCTGGCTGGCCACGGCAAAGGCATCCTGCTCAGCCCGGGTGATCTGCCAGCGCGAGGCGATATTCTCGGCCGTCTGCCCCATGTGATAGCCGTGGAAGGCGTCCAACAGCCCGTCCTTGGTCATGGTGTCGACAAAGCTCATGTCACCCATCTTGGTGCCACTGCGCAGGTGGGCGGCATGGGGTGACTGGCTCATGCTCTCCTGCCCGCCGGCGATGACGATGGCCACCGAGCCATCGGCGATCTGCTGGGCCCCCAGGGCCACCGCCCGCAGGCCAGAGCCACAGAGCTGGTTCAGGCTCCAGGCCGGGCTCTCCACCGGAATGCCGGCATTGACCGAGGCCTGACGGGCGGGGCCCTGGCCGGTGCCGGCCTGCAGGACCTGGCCCATGATCACCTCTTCCACATCGGCCGCCGTGATCCCGGCGCGGTCGATAGCCGCCAGGATGGCGATCTTGCCAAGCTCGTGTGCGGGCAGGGCTGACAGCGCCCCATTGAACGATCCGACCGGCGTGCGGGCGGCCGAGACGATGACAACGTCGGTCATGGCGGGCTCCTTCAAACTCAATGAGCCCTATCTATCGAGAACCGCAGGAGAATGAGCAAGGGGGTGAAATCATCGGCGCTGGGCACCGCGCCCTTTGCGAACCGCCTCGCATCCGCGATACTGCGCCGCAAGGTGGTGTCCGGCCCTCGGGGGCGGGGCCGAAAAGGAACGCGGCATGGCAGACGCTCGGGGCAACAGCGGCAAGTCCAAGGACGACCGGGTGGTCATCAAGAAGTACGCCAACCGGCGGCTCTACAACACCGCCTCAAGCTCTTATGTGACGCTGGAGCACCTGGCCGACATGGTCAAACAGGGCGTGCATTTTGTCGTCTATGACGCCAAAACCAACGACGACATCACCCGCTCGGTCCTGACCCAGATCATTGTCGAGGAGGAGGGCCGGGACGGGCAGAACCTGTTGCCGATCCAGTTCCTGCGTCAGCTCATCGGGTTCTACGGCAATTCCATGCAGGCCTTCCTGCCCTCCTATCTGGAACTCTCGCTCTCCACCTTTGCCGAGCAGCAGGAACGGATGCGGGCGCAGTTTTCCAGCCTGGGGCAAGGGGCCGGGATCGGCATCTATGATGACCAGGTCCGGCAGAACGTCGCCCTGTTTGACCGCGCCATGAAGATGTTCTCCCCCTTCGCCTATACCCGCACCGAGGAGCCAGCCCCCGCCGCTCGGTCGGGCAGCGACGACGCGCTGCTGGAGATGAAGCGACGGATGGAGGAGATGCAGGCCCAGATCGAAAAGCTGATCGCCAAAGGCTGATGGCGGTTTGCAACCCCTGAGCCAGACGCCAGTTTTTTAACGAACTCTGGGGCAGGATGCCCAGGCCATGACCTCGTCGATCGATCCCATTCGAAGAGCCGCTCAAGCCCGCAGGGCCTATCGGTCACGCGCCGGCGAGACGACGACGTCCCGCGACGCCGATGACCGTCACCTGCCGGTGGTGCAGGCCTCTGAGCCCGTGCGCCCTGCCCCCGACCAAGCCAGCGACAGCGCCAGCGCCTTCAGCGCCCAGGTTCTGGGTCAGGAGGGCATCCGGCGTGGCCTCAGGGGCGGGCCCGAGACCCTGGGGGCGGCAAGAAACGCCTATGGCACCACCGAATGGTCCGGCAAGGCTGACCGGCGTGCCCGCAAGGGATCGGCCACCCGGACCGAAATTTAGGACGTCTTATTCCCGACGGCGGCTTCGAGCGCTGCCAGACGTCGCTCCAGGGTCGCAAGCCGCGCCTCCAATGAGGCACCCGGAATCGGCGTGGATATCCCGGCCCACTGCGCGATTTCGATAGCTGAAACACCCAGCAGTTCGGCAAAGGCACTGACTTCGCGGGCCGATAGCTCCCGCTGATCCTTGAACGCCAGGGCTAGGTCGGCTGCGCTCATCCCGGCGGCGGCGGCCATCACCTGCCGCGAGAGGCCGCGCTCAGCCAGCCTGGCATCGAACCAGGCCTGATCAAAGAACAGGGCCATCAGCCAGCCAACCGGTGGCACTGGTCTTGCTTGAACCCCTGGGCATTCATCCCAGCGGGCCCCTCATGACCACATTCATTCGCATGTTCGACGTCGCCGTGGTGGTCCTGATCTTTACCGCCCTGACCTGACGAATCGCCTCAGTGCGGGGCGTCGGTGAAGTCCACGTCGCGGCGGGCCGAGACGATGGTGACGATGAAGCCGGCCAGGACGTCCAGCAGCACCATGATCGTCAGCAGGAAAAAGGTTGAGGTGGCAAAGGCCGGTGCCAGGAGGAACTCCACCAGACAGACGATGAAGAGGATCATCGACAGCGAGTGATTGACGATGGCGATCCGCCGGCTTGTGGTGGATTTCAGCAGCTCGATGAACAGCACCACCAGGGCCGCCGCCAGCAGCAGGTCGCCGAGACTGACCGGCCAATTGGCCCGCGAGGTCATGTGGATCGAGAACAGTTGCTCGCTCATCCGCCCACTGGCGTCGAGGGCCGAAAAGCCCCCTACAAGCGTCAGAGCGATCAGATTGTAGACCAGGATCGGCAGAGAAAGCAGCGGGAACGCGGCGAACATCGCGATAGCTCCTTGGCCGGCAAACCCGGCTCGAACCCAGGGTTAACCGCTTTGGGCGGACACGAAAAGATCCTTCACCGCAGGGTTGCCGTCCCTAAACCTCCTTGGCCGCGCCTGGATGGCGGGCTCGGGTCTGGAGCCACATGACCCCTAGCAGGTCGGAAACCGAGGCCATCAGTCGTCCGAGATTGGTGTATTTCGAGGCCCCGGTTTGGCGGTGGCGGTGGTTCACCGGCGCAAAGGCCACCTGGTAGCCCTCCCGGATCATCAGGGCCGGGATGTAGCGATGGATGTGATCGAA
>JANPAO010000334.1:0-3029 GCA_031429955.1 Phenylobacterium sp.
ACCGCCGGTGGCCGCGTGCCCATGGTCGTCATGGGCTGGAGCGTGTCCGTGGTCATCATGAGCCGCGCCATGTCCATGGTCGTCATGGGCGGGCGCGTGCGCCTCATGTCCGTGGTCGCCATGGCCCCCATCATGGTGGTGCGACGCGATGGCGCCGACACCGGCACCAAGCGCGGCAGCCGCAAGGGGGATGCCCGCCCCGTGATGGTCCTCGGGTTCGGCATGGCTGCTGGGGGTTTCGGTCATGGTGCGGAACTTGCGACGCCGCTCTGCGCGACGGCGGCTGTTCGACGCGCCCCGGGCCAGGGCCAGCAGCAGGAGCAGGGCCGCCAGGATCAACCCGCCCGCTACCAGCTTGTTGGACGGCACCGGGCCGACGACGGGGAGGGTGACGTCCTTCATGCCCTTGATGCTGAGCTTGTTCATCAATCCGGAGAAGTCGAAGCCCTTTTTCTTGGCGGGAGCCTCCGGCATGACTGCCGCCAGGGCCTGTTCGACGCTGGCCAGCGAGAAGGTCATCGGCGGCTTGACGCCGGTGAGCCGGGCATCAACGTCGGCCTTCAACGGCCCACGTTCGCCGGCAGCCGGCTTAACCTGCCAGTTGAAGGCTGGGGCCTCGCCGGCCTTGAGTTTAGCTGTCTGAGGGCCGTTCGGGGTGACTTCATAGCCCGCACCCGAGAGAGTCGCGGTAACCTCGGCCTTGGATGCGGCCTTGGTCAAGCCGAGCTTGGCGGCTTCCCGCTGCAGGGAGGCCAATAGGGTCTGAGGCATCGAGAGGCCGACTTCGCCCGCTTGCCCCTTGGTGACGGCGTCAGGGACGGCCAGCTTCGATCCGGCTGCCATCTCAGCGCCGAGCGCCGCCTTCAGGGCCGAAAACTTATCAACCACCGGCGCGACAGCCGCCGCAGCCGCGGCAACCATGGGCGCGGCCTTGACCACCGGGGCAGGTGGCATGACGGGCGCGGCGGGCTTGGGGGCCACAGCCATGGCGGTCGGACGAGCGGCGGGCGCAGCGCGAACGACGGGCGCCGTGCGCGGGGCTGGCGCCACATAGCTGGCCTGGACCACCGGCTGACGCGCCCGCTTGGAGGCCGCCACATGGGCGCGCGGTGCATAGCGATGGCCATAGACCATGCGCCGTTCCCGGGCCGACATGTCTTCGGGATTGGCAATGGGCCGCATGGCCGTCACCAGCATGCCGTCGGCGCGCCGGTAGGTGACCAGTCGACCCGAGGCGTCCGAACGGGTTGAGGCGGCGGAATACGAGGGTGCCTCACCGCGCGGACCGCCCAGCAGCCCCGTGCCATCCGATCCGGGCGCCCCGGGGGACGCTCCCATCAGGTCAGGAGCTGGAGCCTGATTATAGGCATTCGGCGGGGGCGTGACGCTGGGGGACACAGGGCCGCTGCAACCGGCAAAGGTCAGCAGCACGGCAGCCGAGGCTCCCCGCATCATCCACTTGGTCAACATATCGGCCATCGGGTCCCCCGTCCCTCGTCCAGATCAGGATCGTACAGTGATCCTAGATCTTTACAGAAGCGCAACAAATCACGCTCTGCCACATAAATCAAAAGCCAGAAGCGTCTGACGGGTATCGCTTTCCCCCTAGGCGCGAGTGCGGGCTGCTTCATAAAGCGCCACGGCCGCCGCAGCCGAAACGTTGAGGCTCTCAAAACCCCCCGGCATGGGGATCTTTCCCAGGGCATCGCAGTGTTCCGCGACCAAACGCCGCAGACCATCGCCCTCGGAACCCAGGACTAGAACTGTGGGGGTCCCGTCCAGCGCCTGTTCCAGGGATTGGGATGCGCCGCCGTCCAGTCCGACGGCTCGCCAGCCGAGATCAGCCAGGGCCTCAAGGGCGCGCGACAGGTTCACAACATGGGCCGTGGGGACCTGGTCCACGGCACCTGCCGCGGCCTTGGCCAGGGCACCGGTGAGCTTCGGCGCATGGCGATCCTGGAGGATGACGCCAGCCGCACCGAAGGCCGCTGCCGACCGCAGGATGGCACCGACATTCTGCGGGTCGGTGACCTGGTCGAGCATCAGCAGAACGGCACCAGGTCGCGCGTCAAATTCCTCGAGGGCGACGGGGTCCAGCAGGGCGACCTGCAGCGCCAGGCCCTGATGCACGGCCCCGCCAGGGAGGTTGTGGCTGATGACCCCAGGCTCCACGATCTCCAGAGCCAGATTGCGCCCGAACCGGGCCTGAAGTTCCTTGGCCCGCTCGGCGGTGGCCAAGAGACGATCGGCCAGCTCGCGCGCCGGATTGGCCAGGGCAGCACTCACGGCATGCCACCCCCAGAGCCAGTCGTCGGACACCGCGTCCCGCCGCCCGGTGCCTCGTCCATGGGGACCCTTTTTCGAACCCTTCCAGGGCGCGTTGCGTTCGCTGTGTGACGACACTATAAGGCGCTCTCCAAATCGGGAACCGGACAGATTTCCCGCCGCTCGCGCCCGGCTTTAACACTGGTCGCACAGAACGGCGGAGGCTTTTTGTTCGGGCCTCGGAATGGCTCCAAGCGCGCTGGGGGAATGTCCCGAGTGGCAAAGGGGGGGGACTGTAAATCCCCTGGCGTACGCCTTCGTAGGTTCGAGTCCTACTTCCCCCACCACGCGCTGGAGCGAAGCTCTAACGGAGGCTCTGACACGAGCACCCACCTCGGCGGGTATAGCACAATGGTAGTGCAGCAGCCTTCCAAGCTGAATATGCGGGTTCGATTCCCGCTACCCGCTCCATCTCTCAAACGCCCGTAGGATCCCCATGGCCAAGGAAAAGTTCGAACGCAATAAGCCGCACTGCAATATCGGCACGATTGGTCACGTTGACCATGGCAAGACGACGTTGACGGCTGCGATCACGATTACGCTGGCCAAGGCTGGTGGTGCCAAGGCGATGGCCTATGCCGACATCGACGCGTCCCCGGAAGAAAAGGCCCGCGGGATCACGATCAATACCGCCCCCGTGGAATATGAGACGGCCAACCGTCACTATGCCCACGTCGACTGCCCTGGCCACGCTGACTATGTGA
>JANPAO010000335.1:0-1859 GCA_031429955.1 Phenylobacterium sp.
CCATCGGCTTAGAGCCCCGTGGTGATGTCGATCGACTGGCCTTCGGCCAGGGTCACGACAGCTTTCTTGACGTCCGAGCGACGGCCCGGACGGCCCCGGAAGCGCTTGGTCTTGCCCTTCACCACCAAGGTGTTGACCTTGGTGACCGTGACCTTGAACAGCGCTTCAACAGCGGCGGCGATTTCGTCCTTGGTGGTGTCCATGGCCACGCGGAAGACAACCTTGTTCTGCTCCGAAAGCAGGGTGGCCTTTTCGGTGATCACGGGCGACAGGATCGCGTCGTAGTGGCGGGCGACGGGGTTAGCCATCACGCGGCCTCCTTATCGGCGAAACGCGCATTGATCGCATCCACGGCGTCCTTGGTCAGGACCAGCGTATGGCGACGCAGCACGTCGTAAACATTCAAGCCGGCGCTGGGCAGAACATCCACATTGGGAATGTTGCGCGCGGCCAGGGCGAAGTTGTTGTCCACTTCGGCACCGGCGATGATCAGCGCATTCTTCAGGCCCATGGTATCGAACTGGGCGCGAAGGGCGGCGGTCTTCGGATCGGACACCACGGCCGCATCCAAGATCACCAGCGAGCCGGTCTTGACCTTGGAGGACAGGGCGTGGCGCAGCGCCAGGGCGCGGAACTTCTTGGGCAGGTCAAAGGCATGGCTGCGGACCACGGGGCCGTGGGCCTTGGCACCGCCGACGAACTGAGCCGCACGGCGCGAACCGTGACGAGCGCCGCCGGAGCCCTTCTGCTTGTACATCTTCTTGCCCGTACGAGAGACCTCGTTACGGACCTGAATCTTGTGGGTACCAGCGCGGCGCTTGGCGAGCTGCCAAGTCACCATGCGCTGGAGAATATCCCCGCGGATCTCGTCGATGCCGAACACTGCGTCGGACAGCTCGATCGAACCGCCCTTGGCACCGTCAAGTTTGATGACGTCGAGTTTCATTATTCTGCGCCCTCTGCAGCGGGGGCTTCGGCCGGAGCCTCGTCCACCGGAGCCGCTTCAGCGGCGGGAGCGACCTGGCCAGCCTTGCGGAAGCCGCCGGGAACCGGGGCCTCAGCGGGGCGAGCCGACTTGATGGCGTCGCGGATCTTGACATAGGTGCCTTCGGTGCCGGGCACCGCGCCCTTGATCAGGATCAGGCCGCGCTCGACATCGACGCGCCAGATGGCGACGTTCAGGGTGGTGACGGTTTCCTGACCAAGGTGGCCAGCCATCTTCTTGCCCTTGAAGGTCTTGCCTGGGTCCTGCCGCTGACCGGTGGAACCGTGGGCCCGGTGAGACACCGACACCCCGTGGGTGGCGCGCATGCCGCCAAAGTTCCAACGCTTCATGGCACCGGCAAAGCCCTTGCCGACCGTCTTGGCCGTCACATCGACCTTCTGGCCGGGGACGAAGTGATCGGCCGTGAGCTCAGCGCCCACGTCGATCATGTTGTCCGCGGTGACCCGGAACTCGGCCAGCTCGTGCTTGGGTTCCACTTCGGCCTTGGCAAAGTGGCCCCGCATGGCCTTGGAAGTGTTCTTGGCTTTCTTGACGCCGGCTCCGAGTTGGAGGGCGACATAGCCGTCTTTAACCTGGGTCCGATGAGCGGTGACCTGACAGCCTTCAAGGCTGAGGACGGTCACCGGCACATGGGTTCCTGCTTCATCAAAGAAGCGCGCCATGCCCAGTTTCTTGGCGATCACGCCGGTACGCATCGACCGATCCCCCTTACAGCTTGATCTCGACGTCCACACCGGCCGACAGGTCGAGCTTCATCAGCGCGTCCACAGTCTGCGGGGTGGGGTCGACGATATCGAGCACGCGCTTGTGCGTGCGGATTTCGAACTGCTCGCGCGACTTCTTGTCGATGTGC
>JANPAO010000336.1:0-1792 GCA_031429955.1 Phenylobacterium sp.
TCCATCGTCCACCATGTGAACCAGGCTCTGCGGGCCAATGTCCTCTACACCCGCGAGAAGGACTACATCGTCCGGTCGGGCGAGGTGATCCTGATCGACGAGTTCACCGGCCGCATGATGCAGGGCCGACGCCTTTCGGAAGGCCTGCACCAAGCCATCGAGGCCAAGGAGGGTGCCCACGTCCAGCCCGAGAACCAGACCCTGGCCTCGGTCACCATCCAGAACTATTTCCGTCTCTATTCCAAGCTCTCGGGCATGACAGGCACAGCGGCCACCGAGGCCCAGGAATTTGGCGACATCTACAAGATGGACGTGCTGGAGATCCCCACCAATCGCCCCGTGGCCCGGGTCGACGACGACGACGAGGTCTATCGCACCGAGGCCGAGAAAAACCGGTCGATCATCAAGCAGATCGAAGACTGCCACCTGCGGGGTCAGCCGATCCTGGTGGGCACCGTCTCTATCGAGAAGTCCGAACGCCTCTCTGATCTGCTGAAGGCCCATTCCTTCCAGGATGCCACCGGCAAGACCGTCCGTGGCATTCCGCACAATGTGCTCAATGCCCGCTACCACGAACAGGAAGCCTTGATCGTCGCCGATGCCGGCATCCCGGGCGCGGTGACCATTGCCACCAATATGGCCGGGCGCGGCACCGACATTCAGTTGGGCGGCAATGTCGACATGCGGGTGCTGAAGTGGCGTGAGGAACAGCTGGGTCTGGGCATCGAGGTCACGCCAGACATGGCCAAGGCCCGCAAGGCCGAGATCGAGACCGAGATCGCCGATCTGAAGCTCCAGGCCCTGGCCGCCGGGGGCCTGTTTGTCCTGGGCACCGAGCGCCACGAAAGCCGCCGGATCGACAACCAGCTTCGCGGCCGCACCGGCCGTCAGGGTGACCCCGGCCATTCCAAGTTCTTCCTGTCCTGCGAGGACGACCTGCTGCGGATCTTTGCCGGCGAACGCCTGGACGGGATCATGCGGACCTTTGGCGTCCAGGACGGCGAGGCCATCACCCACAAGTGGCTCAACAGCGCCATCGCCAAGGCCCAGGAGCGGGTGGAACAGCGGAACTATGAGATCCGCAAGAACCTGCTGAAGTATGACGACGTTGTGAACGATCAGCGCAAGGCGGTGTTCGAACAGCGCGCCGAGTTCATGGACTCCGCCGACCTGTCGGAAATCATCGGCGAGATGCGGCAGGACACTATCGAGGACATGGTCACCCGCCACCTGCCGCCCAAGGCCTATGCCGAGCAGTGGGACGTGGCGGGCCTGACCGAACAGGTCCAGGGCCTGCTGGGGCTGGACCTGCCCATCGCCACCTGGGCGGCTGAAGACGGCATCGCCAACGAAGAGATTCAGGAGCGCATCCAGAAGGCCGCCGACCTCCGCGCCGCCGAACGCGAGACCTCCGTCAGCCCCGACCAGATGCGCAATGTGGAGAAGAGCTTCCTGTTGCAGATGATCGACCTGCAATGGCGAGAGCACCTGATGCACCTGGACCACCTGCGCAATGTGATTGGCCTGCGCAGCTATGCCCAGCGCGACCCGCTGAACGAGTACAAGACCGAGGCCTTCTCGCTGTTTGAGAAGCTGCTGGTGGACCTGCGTCAGAACGTCACCCGCTGGCTGATGACGGTGGAGTTCTCCTACGAGCAGCCGCAGGAACAGGTGCCGGTGGGCAACTATACCGAGGTGCACCTGGACCCTCTGACCGGCGAAAATGTGCAGCGGATGGGAGCCCTGCCCGAAGGCTTGTCGCCGGAACAACGTCAGGCCTTGCCGCTCTCGG
>JANPAO010000337.1:0-2694 GCA_031429955.1 Phenylobacterium sp.
GGCGGCGTTGAATTGGTCGTGCAGGGTGGGCAGATCCACCCGTGGTGTCCCCACATAGCCAATGCGGGCCAGATAGGCGGGGAGGTCCATGCTGGGATCCTGTGTTTGATCTCGGCCTCGAGGGTCACATCCCTGATACCCGCCAGATACCTCCTCAGGCCAGGGGTTCCTGTGCCCGGCCTCAGCCACGCCCACTTGCCGCCTTTGGAATTCCCCCAGGACGTGGCAGGTACCAGACGCGCCTGGAGACCACGCCTTGAACTATCGTCACGCCTTCCATGCCGGCAACTTTGCGGATCTGGTCAAGCACGCGACCCTGTTGCGGCTGATGGCGGCCCTGACCCGCAGCGGGGGGCCATTGACGGTGATCGACACCCATGCGGGCCGGGGGCTCTATGACCTCTCGGGACCCGAGGCCCTACGATCGGGGGAGGCGCGGGCCGGGATCGGCCAGTTGATGACCGCTGCCGACCTGCCGCCGGTGTTCGCAGGACTGCGGGCCGCGGTGAACAAGCTGAATGGCGGTGGCGCCACCAAGTTCTACCCGGGCTCGCCCCGACTGATCGCCGACACCCTGCGCAAGAAGGACATCTATATCGCCTGCGAGTTGCGGGGCGAGGAGCATGCGGCGCTGCGTCAGGCGCTGAAGGGCCGCAACGGGATCGAGACCCTCTGCGCCGACGGCTATGATACCGCCGTGGCCCGCTGTCCGGCCAAGGGCAGTGCCCTGATCCTCATCGATCCGCCCTTTGAGCGCCCCGACGACTATGACCGGATCGTCGCCACCCTGAAGGCGGTGAGCCGGCGCAATCGTGAGGCCGTGGTCCTGGTCTGGCTGCCCATCAAGGATCTGCAGACCCTCGACCAGTTCCTGAACCAGGCCCAGGACGCCGGTGCCGGTGCCCTGCTGGTGGGTGAGACCCGGCTGCGACCCCTGACCGACCCCATGAAGATGAACGGCTGCGCCCTGCTGGTGGCCCGCGCACCGTCGGACCTGGCCGTGCCGCTGGAGGCGATCTGTGCCTGGACGGCGCAGACCCTGGGCGAAAAGGGGCTTGGCCGGGTATCGGTTCTGTCCTGACCCTGACGTGGGGGCCAGGTCTCAGTAGCGTGATGGTGCCGTGGGTCTTAAGTCTGGCCGGGTCATGAGGGGCGGAGAAATCGGTTGCTGAAGCGCGGGCTGGACATCCTGGGGAGCGCTGCGGGCTTGCTCCTGCTCTGGCCTCTGTTGCTGGGTCTGGCCCTCGCTGTGCGCCTTGAGTCACCAGGACCCGCCCTGCACTGGTCGCGCCGGGTTGGGCGGGACAACCAGATCTTCGCCATGCCCAAGTTCCGAAGCATGCGGGTTGGCGCGCCGGACGTTGCCACCAACCTGTTGTCTGACCCGGCCACCTGGATCACGCCCCTGGGTGGTTTCCTGCGCCGCAGCAGTCTGGACGAGTTGCCGCAGCTCTGGAGCATTCTGGTCGGCCAGATGAGCCTGGTGGGGCCACGTCCGGCTCTGTTCAACCAGGACGACTTGGTGGCCTTGCGGACCGAGACCGGTGTGCATCATTTGCGGCCGGGCCTCACCGGCTGGGCGCAGATCAATGGCCGCGACGAATTGCCGATCCCCGACAAGGTCGGGCTGGACGCGGAGTATCTGAGACGTCACTCGCTGTGGCTGGACATCGCGATCATCGCGCGCACCTGTGTGAAGGTCTTCTCGGGTCGCGACATCCGCCATTGAGGCAAACCTCGACTTCTGGGGCGGGAGGTCGCGAAGGCCGATTGACGCCGGGCTCGGACGCCCCCCAAAGTCAGGTCTCGGCTTTCAGCTTTTAGAGAGATCAGGTCATGTCGTCACGAAACACTGCTCGCCCCCTGGGCCTCATCCTTGGCGTGACGTTGGGCCTTGCGGCGATTGGCGGGGCTGCGGTGGCCGCGGTCTCGGCGGAGAAGGTGATCGCCGAGCGGCAGAAGGGCCTCAAGGCCATGGGCGGGGCCTTCAAGACCATCAATGACAACCTCAAGAGCGATGCCCCCGACACCAAGCTGATCGCCGCCCAGGCCAAGATCATCCGAACCGATGCCCACAAGATCCCCCGTTGGTTCCCAACCGGCAGCGGTGCCGAGAGCGGCTTCAAGACCGCCGCCCGCCCGGAAATCTGGACAGACCCGGCCAAGTTCGCCGCCGCCGCCAAGGGGCTTCAGGTGGAGAGCGCCAAGCTGGAAGTCGTGGCCAAGGCCGGCAATGTCGACGCCATCAAGGCCCAGGTCCGGGCGACGGGTGGGGCCTGCGGAACCTGCCACACGCCCTTTCGGGTGAAGTCCTAGAGCGATGGCGCAGGCGACCCCCACCAAGCTTTGGGACCTGCCCACCCGGATTACCCACTGGGCCCTGGTGGTGCTGATCCTGACCTCCTGGCTCAGCGGCGGCGAGAACATGCAGATCCATGTTCTCGCTGGCTATGGAGTGATCGGTCTCTTGGTCTTCCGACTCTATTGGGGCTTCGTCGGCGGCGAAACCGCGCGGTTTGCCCAGTTCGTGAAGGGGCCCGGCACCACCCTGAGCTATTTCAAGACCATGGGTCAGCGCACGGCCGGGGACCTGGTGGGCCACAGCCCGGTCGGTGCCGTCAGTGTCGTGACTCTGCTGGCAGTGATGCTGATCCAGGCAGGGCTGGGGCTATTTGCCGTGGACATCGACGGCAT
>JANPAO010000338.1:0-2423 GCA_031429955.1 Phenylobacterium sp.
GTTGGGTCTGGTGGGCTACGACCCGCCCGAAGGGGCGGTGAACACCCCGGCCGCCATTCGCGGCCTGGAGCTCTGCTACGACTTTGCTCCGGTGATCCTGGTGTTCTTTGGCGGTGCGTCCTTCATCGGCTGGAAGCTGGACGCGACCCGCCATGCTGAGGTCCGTCGGCAACTGGATCTCCGCGATGCGCTGGCGGCCGAGGCGGACCTGCTGGCCACCGCCTCTGGTGTGTCCCTGCCCAAAGACAAGGGTTAGGGGGCGTCTCCAGAGAGACCTCGGCGGTTACAGAAGCGCCTTGGCGATCTGATTGAAGACGTGGGCAGAGGCGCTCTGGGGGGCGGCGGCGGTGACGGGACGCCCGTCATCGCAGGCCTGGCGCAGGGCCTGATCCAAGGGGATCTCCCCCAGCAGGGGCAGGCCGAGCTTCAGCGCCTCGGCCTTGCCGCCGCCCTGCCCGAAGATTGGGATACGGGCACCGGTGGTGGGGTCGGCGAAGTAGGACATATTTTCCACAAAGCCCAGGATCGGGGTTGCCGTCTTCTGGAACATGGCCACGGCCCGCCGGGCGTCGATCAGCGAGATTTCCTGCGGGGTGGAGACGATGATCACGCCGTCCAGCTTGATCTTCTGAACCAGGGTCAACTGGATGTCGCCGGTGCCGGGGGGCATGTCCACCACCAGGATGTCGAGCGGCTCGGCCTCGGTCCCCCAGGCCACGTCATTGGCCATCTGGCGCACCGCTGAGGAGGCCATCGGTCCACGCCAGATCATCGGGGCGGCCTCATCCACCAGGAAGCCGATGGACATCACCTTCATCCCCCAGGCCTCCAGGGGGATCAGCTTCTTCTCGGCGCTGAAGCCGGGATCGCCATCCACCCCCAGCATGCGGGGTGCTGAGGGACCATAGATGTCGGCATCCAGCAGCCCGACCCTCAGGCCCATGGCGGCGAAGGCGGCGGCGATGTTGACGGCGATGGTGGACTTGCCCACCCCGCCCTTGCCGCTGGCCACCGCGATCACCCGGCGCACATGGTCAGGGCGCTGAGCATCGACCGGGGGCTTGGGGGCCGCCGTGGGATCCTGGGTGACGCGGGCACCCTTGACCACCCGGGTGACGCCGGGCGCCGGCGGCGGGGGCTGATCGGCCTCGACAGTCAGCAGGACCCGGGCCTGGGCCACGCCGTCCACCCGGCCCAGGGCACGCTCGGCTTCGGCCCGCGTGGGCTCGTAGAGTGGGATGTCGCGGGCTGCGACCTCCAGCACGAATTCGGCCCGGCCAGGAGCCAGATTCAGGCCTCTGACTCGCCGTGCCGCCACCAGGCCCTTGCCGGTCTTGGGATCAAGCACACGGTCGAGAGCTGCCAGCACAACGGCACGTTCGGGGGCGGCATCAGGGTTCATGGCGGCTGTGTCTTGCGTTGCGGGCTTGCGCGCCTCATATCCGGCTGACAGCGCCGGTTTACAAGCCCGACGACAGGCAGCGCATCGCTGCCGCGCCGAGATAAGAGAAGCAGACGACGCGACCATGCCCTGGAACGACAATGCAAACCCCGGCCCTTGGGGATCCCCGCCCTCCGGCGAGGGCGGCGGCGACCGACGCGACCCGCCCAAGGGGCAAGGTCCGCAAGGCGGCGGCCCCCGGCGGCCTCGAGGTCCCGGCGGCACTGGCGGCCCCGACATCTCCGCCATCCTGCAACGCCTGATCGCCCAGATCCGCGCCCAGCTCGGCGGCGGGGGTGGGTCTGGCGATGGCATCAAGCCCGGCGCGATTGCTGCCGTGGCCGGCGCGGGCTTCGCCATCTGGGCCCTGTCGGGCCTCTATATCGTCCAGCCCAATGAGCAGGCCGTCGTCACCACCTTTGGGGCCTATTCGCGGTCCGAGACGCCGGGTTTGCGCTATCACCTGCCCTCCCCGTTTGAGCGGGTGGAAAAGGTCGCCGTCACCAGCCTGAACCGCATCGATATCGGCGGGTCGGCGGGCGCGGACGTCCCCGAAGAAAGCCTGATGCTCACCGGGGACGAGAACATCGTGAACCTGGACTTCAGCGTCACCTGGCGGGTGGCCGACGCGGCCAAATATGTCTTTACCCTGCGGGACCAGGAGGACGCCGTCAAAGCCGTGGCCGAGAGCGCCATGCGCGAGATCGTCGGGAAGATGGAACTGCAATCCATCCTGACCAAGGGCCGCGGCCAGGTCCAACTCCAGGCCGCTGATTTGATGCAGAAGACCCTGGATCGTTGGAAGGCCGGTGTGACAGTCGTGGAGGTGCAAATCCGCAGCGCCAATCCGCCTTCTGAGGTCGTCGACGCCTTCCGCCAAGTGGCTAACGCGGGTCAGGATGCGGAGAGCAAGGTCAACGAGGCCAACACCTATCGCAACCGCGTGGTCAATGAAGCCAAGGGCGATGCTGCCAAGTTGACC
>JANPAO010000339.1:0-4220 GCA_031429955.1 Phenylobacterium sp.
GCATCGGCTGCCGCCAGGGCCTGGAGGTGGGCGGGGACGTGGAGTCTCTGGGACAGCGCGTGACCGCAGCCGTGGTCCACGCGATCTTTGCCATCATCCTGATCGACGCGGTGTTTGCCCTCATCTACATGGCCTTTGACCTATGAGCCTGCCCCCCGACACCGTAGAGCTGTCAGAGGACGAATTGCCCGTCACTGGCCCTGCGATCCAGGTGACCGGCCTGGTCTCACAGTTCGGCGACAAGGTGATCCATCAGGGTCTGGACCTGACGGTTCGGCGGGGCCAGGTTCAGGGGGTGGTGGGGGGCTCGGGCAGCGGCAAGTCGGTGCTGCTCAACACCATCATCGGCCTGAGGGCCCCGGACGGAGGCACAGTCCAGGTGTTTGGTCAGGACATCCAGCGGGCCTCGCGACGCAAGTGGTCGGCCATTGAGCGACACTGGGGGGTGCTGTTCCAGCAGGGCGCGCTGTTCTCAAACTTGACGGTTCGCGAGAACGTGGCCGCCCCCATGTATGAGCACACCAACATGCCCAAACGGGTGGTGATGGAACTGGCCGAGCTGAAGATCGCCATGGTCGGACTGCCCGCCAATGCGGCGCATCTGAAGCCTGCTGAACTCTCCGGCGGCATGCGAAAACGTGCGGGCCTGGCCCGGGCCCTGGCCCTGGATCCGGAGCTACTCTTCCTGGATGAACCAACGGCGGGCCTTGATCCCATCGGAGCGGCGGCCTTTGATGAGTTGATCAAGGACCTCTCCGATAGCCTGGGCCTGACCGTCTTCATGATCACCCATGACCTGGATAGTCTCTATGCCATCACCGATCGGGTGGCTGTGGTGGCCGACAAGAAGGTGGTGGCCAACGCCCCGGTGGCAACGTTGGAAAAGTCCAAACATCCCTGGATTCAGGAGTATTTCCTGGGACCTCGCGGGCGCGCAGCGGTGCGGGCCAAAACAAATGCCGAGACGGTGGCCTGATGGAAAAAGACGCCAACTATGCCCTGGTGGGCCTCTCGACCCTGATCCTGTTCCTGGGATTGGTGATCTTCGTCGTCTGGCTGGCCAAGTTCCAATTCTCGCGGGAGTATCAGCTCTATGACATCGTCTTTCAGGGGCCGATCAATGGCCTGACTCAAGGCGGCGAGGTGCGATTCAACGGCATCAAGGTGGGCGATGTCACCAAGATCGAGCTGGCCGACAACCCCAAGAATGTCGTGGCCCGCACCCGGATCACCTCCAATGTGCCGATCCGGGTGGACTCAGCCGCCTCACTCGAACCCCTGGGCATCACCGGCGTGAACTATATCCAGATCAGCGCCGGCACCCCCTCCAAGCCCCTGTTGAAGGATATCACGCCGGCCGGCAAGGTGCCTCTGATCCGCAGCCAGCGAAGCACCATATCAGACCTGCTGGCCGGCGGCGGAACGGTGCTGAGCCGGACGGTTGAGGCGCTGGATCGCATCAACAAGGTGCTCTCTGACCAGAATGTGAAGGTGTTCTCCACGGCCCTCAGTGACACCCAATCGGTGACCGCCGAACTGCGGGCGCGCAAAGCCATTATCGGCGACGCGCAGAAGGCCCTGCAGAGCATCGATACCGCCGCCCAGTCGATCAGCGCCCTGGGGGTTTCGGGGCAAGGCCTGCTGGATGGCGATGGCAAGCGCACAATGAAGAACTTGGCTGGCGCGGCCGAGGAGACCCAGGCCGCCGCCAAGGACCTGCGCGCCATGATGGCCAAGCTCGAAGGGCCCACGGGTGACTTTGCCACCACCGGACTGCCGCAACTGACCGCCGCGGCCGTGCAACTTCAGTCGACAGCGGAGTCGCTGGAACGGCTGGCCAATGACCTGCAGACCAACCCCAGCGGGGCCGTGGCCAAGCCTGCGGCCAAGGAACTCAAGGTGAAGCCATGACCCGCCTGCACACCGCCCTTCGTATTCCCGCCCTGTTGATGGTGACCCTGGCCCTCAGCGGTTGCATCACCTTGTTTCCCAAGACCAAGCCGGCCCAGCTCTACACCTTCGGCTACACCGCCTCGGATGCCGGGAGTGCCCCCACCAGCCGTGAGACCGTTCGGGTTCTCAAGCTGGCCAGCAGCTTCACCCGACCCTCGGCCGGAGACCAGATCCTGACCGTCACCGGCGGCAGCGACGTGGCCTATATGGCCCAGGCCCGCTGGGTCTCAGCCGCCTCGGTGCTGTTTGATGAGGCGGTCAACCGCGCCTTCGACCAGGGCGGCCCCGGGCGACTGGTGGGCCGGGGCGACATGGGACGGTCTGACTATGCCTTGAAGCTGACCGTGGCCGACTTCAAGGTCGCCTATGACCAGCCGAAATCAAAGCCCTCGGTGGTGATAACCGTGCAGGCCAGCCTGACCCGCACCTCCGACCGCGCCCTGGCAGCCGAGCGTACCTTCAGCCAGTCCGTCCCCCTGGCCGACAACCGCCAGTCGGACATCGTCGCCGGCTTCAACACCGCCCTCAGCGGGGTGCTGTCAGAGGTCGTGACCTGGACCGGGGCCTTGGGGCAGACTGGGGGGTGAGAGATTGGAGCTGGTTAGCCATGCGAGACTCTCAACCTACCATTCTAAAGTTGTGTTTGCGCCCAAGCAAATGCGCATTCAAGAATACCCTCCCTTATCGGATGTCATATCTTCATTCATTGACACCTCACTCAAACTGACTTGAACAATATCGGCAGGAATACATGGGGCTCTACGATGAGAAATTCGATGGGGCGCCTCAATTTGTTACTTACTTCCAACCAATTATTGAAATTCTTCGGGGTGTTGGTGGTGAGGCAACGCCGCGGTATGTGTATGATGAGATCATCAAAATTCATGACGTACCTCAAGATTATCTTCGACAAACGAATAGAAGCGGCACCCCCAAGTTCGAGAATAGGGTGGCTTGGGCTAGGTTCTACCTGAAAAGAGCTGGCCTTATGTACACACCAAAGCGGGGAGTGTGGGGACTGACAGAGGCCGGAAAGAACACGACGCTGACTTCTCAACAAGCCGTTGACATCTTTAAGCATGTTCAGTCGGCGATGGCAGGCAGCAATGCCGCGCGCCTCGATGAAGATGACACACAAGCTCCGGGGGTAGATTCGACTTCAGACACACCCAGCTATTGGTTCGTTGGCTCGCTCTGGGATGAGAATGACCAACTTGAGCACTTTCTGACGAATAGTATTTGGCAAAACGGCCACGAAGATAAGTTCACGGATCTCGTCCGGCAGATGAAGCCTGGAGATCGGATCGCCATCAAGTCATCTTATGTGCGAAAACACGGTCTGCCATTCGAGAACCGCGGGCGCTCCGTAAGTGTCATGCGAATCAAGGCCACCGGCATTATTACTGCCAACCGCAATGATGGCCGTGCTGTCGATGTCGATTGGCACCCCGTAGGCGAGCCTCGAGATTGGTACCTTTATACATACCGAACGACCGTGTCTCGGGCGCGATGTGAAGATGATGACATGGCCCGCCAGTTGGTGGCATTTACATTTGAAGGAGCCGATCAGGACTATGCCAAGTTCTTAGCTCTCCCTTATTGGGCTGAACGCTTTGCCCCCGATGTTGATCCCCTCAGTGAAGCGGAGAGTGAACGCGATGAGGCCGAAGAGATCAAGGAAGCAGATGCCGTTGATGAGTATGGGATCGCCGACATCATCGCCGATGGCGGTTTTATGCGCGAAGAGGACCTTGCTGCCTGGCTGGACTGTCTTCGGGTAAAGAGAAACCTTATCCTTCAAGGCCCGCCCGGTACCGGCAAGACTTGGCTTGCCAAGAGGATTGCACGCGCCTTGATAGGACAGCGCGCGCCCAGGGCCGACCAAATGCGGTCGGTGCAATTCCATCCCTCACTATCATATGAGGACTTCGTTCGCGGTTATCGCCCCTCCGCCGATGGCAAATTGGTGCTCAGCGACGGTGTATTCCTGCAAATTGTTGAGGCAGCGAAAGCGCAGCCCGACGTCCAGCATGTACTGATTATCGAGGAGATAAATCGCGGTAACCCCGCGCAGGTGTTTGGCGAAATGCTGACTTTACTCGAAAACACTAAGCGCAGTAGGGCTCACGCCATGGAATTGGCGTATCGCAAAGTACCTGGTGAACAGGTCCATGTGCCAGACAACCTTTATGTCATCGGCACCATGAACATTGCAGATCGCTCCCTGGCGCTGATCGACCTAGCTCTGCGGCGGCGTTTTGCCTTTG
>JANPAO010000340.1:0-2109 GCA_031429955.1 Phenylobacterium sp.
GCGTTCCAATGCGTGCGGTTGCGGACTTGGTCGATGGTGGCCTTGGTGGTGCCCAGCAGGCGCGCCAGCTGGCTGTCGGCGACTTCGGGGTGATTGCGCAGGAACCAGGCGATGGCGTCGGGGCGATCCTGGCGGCGCGACACCGGCGTGTAGCGCGGGGCCTTCTTCACCGGCTTCAGCAGTTCAGCATGGCGGCTCTTGAGGGCCGTCATCCGATAGGTGGCGCTGGCCTGGGCGGCGTCGAGCTGTTCGCGGGAAAGCTGGCCATTGGCGATCGGATCGGCGCCGCGAATGTCGCGCGCCACTTCCCCATCGGCGATGCCCTTGATCTCCAGCGGGTGAAGGCCGCAGAAATCAGCGATCTGTTCGAAGGTCAGAGAGGTGTTGTCGACCAGCCAGACGGCGGTCGCCTTCGGCATCAGAATGTCGGTCATGACGGGCTCCGAAAATGACGGCGCCCGGCCTTGCGGCCGGGCGGTGCGTAAATAGCAGGCCCCCTATAGGCGTGTTCCACGCGCAAGAAAACGACAATCGAATCGAAACCGGTAGGGCCAGGATCCGGCCTCAGCCCTAGTTCAGGGGCGTGCGCCCCACGATCCGCAATCCGTACCCGCCCGACCCCGGAAGGATGGTGGAGGAGTTGGACAGGAGCGTCAGGTCCCGCACCCCCAGATCCAGCAGGATCTGGGCGCCCACCCCATAGTCGCGCAGCACATTGGCCCCGTGATCGGTCCCGGCCTCGGCGCCATAGCGCTCCGACAGCCAGGCCGGATTGCTGTCGCGGATGAAGACCGCAACGCCGGCGCCATCATAGTCGGAAATGGCCTGCAGGGCGCGGGGCACATAGTCGCGGCGGGCCTCGGTCTGACCCAACATGTCGGCGGCAAAGTCCACTCTGTGCATCCGCACCAGGGTCGGCTTGTCAGCGTCGATCTTGCCCTTGGTGAGGACCACGTGCTCGGTAGCGTCCAGAATATTGCGATAGATCACCATCCGGAAGCGGCCGCCATAGGCGCTGTCGAAGGGCGTCTCCAGCACCCGCTCCACCTGCCGCTCGGTGCGGCGACGATAGGCGATCAGGTCGGCGATGGTGCCGATCTTCAGGCCGTGAAGCTGTGCAAAGCTGATCAGGTCGGGCAGACGGGCCATGGAGCCATCGTCCTTCATGATCTCGCAGATCACCCCGGCCGGGTTCAATCCGGCCATACGGGAGATATCGACGGCCGCCTCGGTATGGCCGGCGCGCACAAGAACCCCGCCTTCGCGGGCCACCAGCGGAAACACGTGGCCCGGCGAGACCACGTCCTCGGCCCGCTTACTGGGATCAATGGCCACGGCCACCGTGTGGGCCCGGTCGTGGGCCGAAATGCCGGTGGTGACCCCTTCGCGGGCCTCGATGGAAACGGTGAAGGCCGTGCCGTGGCCCGACTGGTTGTCCAGGGCCATGGGCGGCAGTCGCAACTGCCGGGCGCGCTCGGCGCTGATGGACAGGCAGATCAGGCCTCGCGCGTGCTTGGCCATGAAGTTGATCTGGTCTGGGGTGGCGAATTGGGCGGGGATGATCACATCGCCCTCGTTCTCCCGGTCTTCGGCATCCACCAGGATATAGGGACGCCCGTTGCGGGCATCCTCGATGATGTCCTCGATGGGGGAGATCGCCGACTCGTGGGCCTCGGCCCCGCCATTGCCGCCGTCGGAGGCCGGGGTTCCGGGTTGGACCAGATAGGGGCGTTTCATCGGTCAGCCTTCAGCTTGGCAAATTCCAGTACCTGTTCGCCGACCGTCGCCAACTGCCAGGCATCCTTGGGATCGAGACAGGCGCCTTCGGCGTCGAAGGAACCAGAGGTGGCATTCAGGGCGGCACCATAGGGTGTGGGCCAACCCCTTAGGGCATGTATGACCGATCTCAGCGTCGTCAATGCTGTTCCCGCCGCCTGCCAGCCATCGGCGGTGATAATGCAGCCCACCGCGCGGTCGCTGAAATAGGGGCGCACATCGTCCCGTAGCCCCTCCAGGGTATCGAGAGCATTCTTCACCATGCCGGAGATTGAGCCGTGATAGCCGGGACTGGCAACGATCACCCCATCGGCCACCCTCACAGCCTCGACG
>JANPAO010000341.1:0-2836 GCA_031429955.1 Phenylobacterium sp.
GGTCGAATGGGATGCCATTCTTATTGGTAGTGATCCCGGCTCGCTCCAGCGCGATCTCGGCGTCAGCACCCGACACACCCTTGGGCGTCAGGTCCACCAGCATCAGGTGGCTGTCGGTGCCATTGGACACAATCTTGAAGCCGGCGATCTGGAGGCTGTCTGCCAAGGCCCGCGCATTGTCGATCACCTGGCTCGCATAGAGCTTGAACTCAGGGCGCAAGGCCTCTCCGAAGGCGACGGCCTTGCCCGCGATCACGTGCATCAACGGCCCGCCCTGAAGCCCTGGGAAGACGGCGCTGTCGATCTTCTTCGCCCACTTCTTGGAGTTGGTCAGGATCATACCGCCTCGGGGTCCACGCAACGTCTTGTGGGTCGTGGTGGTGACGATATGGGCGTGCGGGAACGGGTTGGGATAGGCACCGCCCGCCACCAGACCGGCATAGTGGGCGATATCCACCATCAGTAGAGCGTCGACGCTGTCGGCGATCTCGCGGAACCGCGCAAAGTCGATGGCCCGGGAATAGGCCGAACCGCCGGCAATAATCACCTTGGGCTTTTCAGCCAGGGCGACCTCGGCGGCCTGATCATAGTCGATCATGTGATCCTGCGGACGCACACCATAGGCCACGGGACGGAACCACTTGCCCGACTGGTTGACGCTCTTGCCATGAGTCAGGTGGCCGCCTGCCGCCAGATCCATGCCCATGAAGGTGTCGCCAGGGCTCATGGTCGCCATGAACACCGCCTGGTTGGCCTGGCTGCCGGAGTGGGGCTGCACATTGGCGAACTCGCAGCCAAACAGCTGCTTAGCCCGCTCGATGGCGATCAGTTCGACCTCGTCTACCACCTCGCAGCCGCCATAGTAGCGCTTGCCGGGATAGCCCTCGGCATACTTGTTGGTGAGGACAGATCCCTGGGCCTCAAGCACCGCCTGGGAGACGATGTTCTCCGAGGCGATCAGCTCGATCTGCTCCTGCTGGCGGACACGCTCCCGATTGAGAATGCTGGAAACCGCCGGATCGCTCTGGGCGACCGAACTGGTGAAGAAGGCGTCGATAAAGGTGGCGGCTTGGGCGGTCATGAACGGGCCTTTCGGGAATCTGGGGCGGTCTGGCCAGGGCGGCTCTTTAGCGCCTTGTGGGCATCAGACCAAATGAATGAAGGTGGAATGCAGGCTGCCGCGTCAGGTGGCGCGCGAGACAGTCGCCAGGCGACGTCAAAGGCCTCAGCAGGTGGGGGGCGTCGCCACGGAGAACCAGGGAACCTTCGGCTCGGCGGATAGCGCCTGAGCCAGGGTGCATTTCGCTGCTGGAAGGTCGGTGTGTTTGTCGGGTCGGTCGGGGATGGAATGAAGTTGAAGGCTCTCCGGTGTCAGGCTCAGGATGGTGTCAGGCGGCGTAGCCGCCGACCCGCTTCAGATTGCAATGGGCCCACAGGGTCTCCAGGGTGGCGGCCAGGTTGTCCATCATGGCGTCGGTATGGGCCGGAGACGGGGTGAACCTCAGGCGTTCGGTTCCGCGCGGCACGGTGGGGTAGTTGATGGGCTGGACATAGATGCCGTGCTCTTCCAGCAGGATGTCGCTGATCATCTTGCAGTGGACGGGATCGCCCACCAGCACCGGCACGATGTGGCTGGCGGAATCCATCACCGGCAGACCCGCCTTAGCCAGCTTGGTCTTGAGGGCGGCAGCCCGCTCCTGATGGGCAATGCGGACCTCGTTGTGGTCCTTCAAATAGCGGATCGAGGCCACCGCGCCGGCAGCCAGGGCCGGCGGGATCGAGGTGGTGAAGATGAATCCGTCGGCATAGGAGCGAATGGCGTCACAGATCACAGCATCAGCCGCGATATAGCCGCCCATGACGCCAAAGGCCTTGGCCAAGGTGCCTTCGATGATGTCGATCTGATCCATCACCCCATCGCGCTCGGCCACACCGGCACCGCGCGGGCCGTACATGCCCACGGCATGGACCTCGTCGAGATAGGTCAGGGCACCATACCGCTTGGCCAGGGCCACCATGCCCTTCATGTCGGCGATATCGCCGTCCATGGAGTAGACGCTCTCAAAGGCGATAACCTTGGGGGCGTCCGCCGGGGCTGCCGCCAGCAGTTCCTCGAGATGGGCTAGGTCATTGTGCCGGAACACCCGACGCTGCTCGCGCTTTCCCGCCCGGATGCCGGAGATCATCGAGTTGTGGTTCAACGCGTCGGAGAACATGATCAGACCCGGTAGGATCTTGTAGAGGGTCGAAAGTGACGCCTCGTTGGACACATAGCCCGAGGTGAACAACAGCGCGGCTTCCTTGCCGTGCAGGTCTGCCAGTTCGCCCTCCAGCTCGACGTGATAGCGGGTGGTGCCGGAAATGTTGCGGGTGCCGCCAGAGCCGCCTCCGGCCTCGTCGATGGCCTTGTGCATCGCATCCAGCACCACAGGGTTCTGACCCTGGCCCAGATAGTCGTTGGAGCACCAGACCACGACTTCCGACTGGCCACCATCGGGTCGGGTCCAGGTGGCATTGGGGAACGCGCCCCGGTGACGCTTCAGGTCGGCGAAGACCCGGTAACGCCCCTCGGCATGGACCTGCTCAACGGCAGTGGTGAAGGCGGCCTTATAATCCATCACTTGAATTCCGGCTGCGCGTTCGACGATCTCTCGCCGCAACCGGTCCCCTAGGTTTCGTCGGGCTTATCGCGCCGCCCGAAGCTGTTGTCTACAATCGGCCCCTTCGGACCGCACACAATTCGTAAGCGCCCACGCCGTTCGCGTGAACGGCAACCCCGCACTTTTTACGGCATTCGGCCCCGGAACATCTCCAGGATCGCCGAGAAATCCTTGGA
>JANPAO010000342.1:0-2039 GCA_031429955.1 Phenylobacterium sp.
TCGAAGCCCTGATAGGCCGCCAGGATCTGGCGATTGATCAGGCGAAGCTGCTGGAAGCCCCAGAAGGCCTGCTGGCCGGTGATGCGCTTACCGGCCTCATAGGCCCGCCGGGCCAGGGGTCCCAACTCCCCATCGCCGGGCTCGCGGCCCAGGCGCTCGATCCAGCGCAGGATATTGGCCGAGAAGTTCGAGGCGCTGGCCAGGGACTGGGCGCGGTAGAGGGTGCGGTAGTCGATGCCCAAGCTCTGCTCGAACACCTCGTGGCCCAGATGCTTGAGGGCATCGACGGTGCGGGCCATGGCGGCCACCATCTCTGGATCGATCTCGCGGCCATTGGGGGTTTCCAGTGACCAGGCGATACGCAGGCGTCCCGGCGCGCGGTCGATCTCGGCCAGGTAGGGGCCAGCCTTGGCCGGCGCCTGGAAGGGATCGTTGGCCATGGGGGCGTCGGTGGCGTCCAGCATGGCAGCGCTGTCGCGGACGGTGCGGGTGACCACATGGTGGACCGAGAAGCCGAGCGCGCCGTCGGAGGATTCGCAGATGGGGGTGCGGTCGCGGGTGATCTTCATGCCCACCAGGCCGCAGCAGGCGGCCGGAATACGGATCGAGCCCAGGCCGTCGCTGGCATGGGCGAGTGGCACCAGCCCCGCCGCCACCGCCGAGGCCGCCCCACCTGAAGAGCCCCCGGAGATATGATCGGGGTTCCAGGGATTGCGGCAGGCGCCCAGGCGCTCGGAATTGGTGACGCCGGGGATGCCGAACTCAGGGGTATTGCTCTTGCCCACCAGCACCACGCCGGCGGCCCGGTAGCGGGTGACCAGCTCACTGTCGGCGTCGTCGGAGGCCACCTGGGCAAAGTTGCTGCCCGAGGTCCGGGGCCAGCCCGCGACCTGGGCTCCAAGGTCCTTGATCAGGAAGGGCACGCCGCGAAAGGGCCCGTCCGGCAGGTCACCGGCGGCCACGGCGCGGGCCTGGTCATAGGCCTTGTGGACCACGGCATTGAGGGTGCCGTTGTGACGCTCGATCGCCGCAATGGCCGCCTCGATCAGCTCGGCCGGCGTGATCTGTCCTTTGGTCACCAGGGCCGCCAGGCCCAGGCCGTCATAGTCGGCGTATTCCTTAAAGGCCATGGTCGCGCTCCGTCTGAGATTTGCGCTCAGCTTGGGGGAAAAGCTGACAGGGCGACAGGGGGAATCTGTGGTGGTGGGGTGGGTTCCCAGATCCTCCCCCAGGCCGCAGGCCGATGTGGGGGAGGTGGGCCGCACGACAGTGCGGGCCGGAGGGGGATCGCCGTAGGCGACACCTTCGGCCCAAAACAAGAGTCAAAGTCCCCCTCAGTCGGCCCTGCGGGCCGCCAGCTCCCCCAATGGGGGCGCATCTGGGGCATGACGGCCTTGCCGCCAAGGATTGCCTGGCTGGGCGTTTGGTCCTAGCAAAGTCTCCATGGCGCGCATCGAACTGCCCAATATCGGCACCCCCGACACCCTGCATGGTGGCCGCTCGGCCCGGGACGGCTATCAGCGCGGTTGGGGGTTGATGCACACCGACCTGGCGGCCCGGGTCGTCGCCGACAAGCTCTACCAGGCCGCGGTCGAGGCCAGCGGCGGCTGGTCGCTGATGGTAGACGCCAAGCGGATGAACCTGTTCCTGATCCTCACCCAGTTCTTTGACCGGCTGGAGGGGCGCGACGTGATCGAGTTCGGGTCCTATCGCGGGGGCAATGCCCTGTTCATGGCCCATGTGCTGAAGGCCGTGGCCCCCAAGGCCCGCGTCTATGCCTGCGACACCTATGCCGGCATGCCGGTGACCGATGCGGGCCGCGACCTGCATAGCGCCGGCGACTTTGCCGACGCCTCCTTTGAGGCCCTATCCAAGCGTCGTGACAAGCTGCGGTTGAAGAACCTGGTGGTGGTCAAGGGCCTGTTCTCCGACACCTTTCCCGGCATCGCCGCCAAGAAGCCCCGCTTTGGCCTGGCCCACATCGACTGCGATATCTATTCCGGCGTGAAGTACGCCCAGGACGCGGTCTGGCCGTTCAT
>JANPAO010000343.1:0-2761 GCA_031429955.1 Phenylobacterium sp.
AGCTGCCAGGTGCGCCGCCGTCAGTTGGAACCGGCTCTCCGGCCCACAGGCGATCTCCACAGGCACCATGTGCAAGGCCTTGAGCGTGTTGCGATAGGCCACATAGCCGGGGCGCGCCAGGGCCACCCGTTCGCCAGGACTGAAGGTCGAGGCCAGGGCCAACACCAGGGCCGGTGACGCGCCACAGGTCAGGATCACTCGCTCTGGTGCAACCGCGACCCCGTAGGTCTCCAGATAGTGCCGGGCAATTCGCGCTCTCAGCTCGGGGCTCTCCCAATAGCCGCCGGGGTCAGCGTCCAACATCTTATGGGCCACGGCGATGGCACCACGCGGCGCCCCCGTCGACGGCTGACCAAACTCCATATGGATGATGGAAGCTCCTTGCCCCTTCAAACGATGCGCCAAGCGGCTGATGCCAATGGCGTGAAAGGGGTCGATCTGGGCCGGGGCGGTCATGGGTGCAGTTCCTCGCGGTCGCGCAGATCAGGGCGGAGACAGGATTGGCCGGGGCCAGCATCGATTTGCCACTTAACGCGACGCTTCGCAGCCCTATAACTTGCGTTGTGCAATGGGGGAGCAGGCGATGATGGGTGTGGGCAGGAGACTGAGCGGGTTGGCTGTTGGCTTAACGGCCCTGGCCCTGGCGGCCTGCGCGCCCGCCGGTGGCAAGACCGGCCGCACCCTGCATATCTACAACTGGTCTGACTATATCGACCCCGCAATCCTCAAGGACTTCACCGCCGAGACCGGCATCAAGGTCGTCTACGACGTCTTTGATTCCAATGAGGTTCTGGAAACCAAGGTGTTGCAGGGGGAAACCGGCTACGATCTGGTGGTCCCCTCCAACCACAATCTGCCGCGATACATTGCCGCCGGTGCCATCCTGCCCCTAGATAAGTCCAAACTGAAGGGCACCGACAAGCTCTGGCCGCAGATCATGACCTATATGGAGCCCTTTGATCCGGGGGCGAAGTACGCCCTTCCCTATATGTGGGGCACCATCGGCATCGGCTATAACAAGGCCGAGGTGGCCAAGCGCCTGCCGGGCGTGCCGATCGACAGTTGGGACCTGGTGTTCAAGCCGGAGAACCTGGCCAAGCTCAAGGATTGCGGCGTCTACTGGCTGGATGCCTCCGAGGACATGTATGCGGTCGGTCTGAATTATCTGGGCAAGGATCCCAATTCCAAGGCCCTGGCCGACTACCAGGCTGCCACCGACATGTTCCTGAAGGCGCGGCCCTTCGTCCGCAAGTTCCATTCCTCGGAGTCCATCGAGGCGCTGGCCAATGGCGATATCTGCATTGCCATCGGCTATTCCGGCGACATGCTGCAGGCCAAGAAGCGGGCCATGGAGGCCGGCGGCAAGGTGGCGCTGGACTATGTGGTCCCCAAGGAGGGCACCCAGGTCTGGTTTGACGTCTTCACCATCCCCAAGGATGCTCCCAACCCGGACGCCGCCTACAAGTTCCTGGACTACATGCTGCGGCCAGCGGTGATCGCCCGGGCTTCGACCTTCACCGAATATGCCAATGCCAACGCCGCAGCCACGCCGCTGGTGGCGGCCTCGGTGCGCGACAATCCCAATGTCTATCCGACGCCGGCCCAGATGCAGACCTTCTTTGTCACCTCAGCCAAGGCCCAGGACCTGCTGCGTGACGTCAATCGCCAGTGGACCCGGGTGCAGACGGGACGATGACGAGTCCCCGTCGCCCTCGACTCAATATCGGCTCCGTCCGCTCGAGCTTTGCGCCCTGGACCGACCCGGACCTGAAGCCTCTGGTGAGCTTTGAGGGCGTCACCAAGCGGTTCGGTAAGGAGGTCGCCGTCAACGACGTCTCCCTGTCCATCTATGAGAGCGAGTTCTTCGCCCTTCTGGGGCCGTCTGGCTGTGGCAAGACCACCCTGATGCGGCTGCTGGCCGGGTTTGAAGACCCCGACGCGGGACGGATCACCCTGGCCGGCGAAGACCTCGCTGGCCGGCCGGCCCATCGCCGGCCCGTAAATATGATGTTCCAGTCCTATGCCCTGTTCCCGCATCTTTCGGTGGAGGAGAACATCGCCTTTGGTCTGAAGCAGCAGGGTAAGCCCAAGGATCAGATCGCCGACCGGGTTGTGGAGATGTTGAGCCTGGTGCGACTGGAGGGCCTGGCGCGGCGCAAGCCCCATCAGCTTTCAGGCGGCCAGCGGCAACGGGTGGCCCTGGCGCGCGCCATCGCCCCAAACCCCAAGATGCTGCTGCTGGACGAGCCGCTAGCGGCTCTGGACAAGAAGCTGCGAGAGGAAACCCAGTTCGAGCTCATCGCCCTGCAGCAACGCCTGGGCATGACCTTCCTGATCGTCACCCACGACCAGGAGGAGGCCATGGTCACCGCTGACAGGATCGCGGTGATGCGGGATGGCCAGATCGTCCAGATGGGCCGCCCGGCAGAGGTCTATGAGACGCCCAACTCCCGCTATGTGGCCGACTTCATTGGCGATGTGAACCTGTTTGAAGGTGCCGTCACCGCGACCGAAGAGGGCAAGGTCCGCCTCGCCTCCCCCGATTGCCCGGCAGGGTTTGTAGCCCTGGACGAGGACGTCCTGAGCCTCGGCACGGCAGCTTGGCTGGCGGTGCGGCCAGAGAAGATCCAACTGCACCTGGATCCGCCGAAGGAGGGCCCGAACCGGCTGGCCGGCAAGATCGCCGACTACGGTTATCTCGGCGACTGGACCACCTATGTTGTGGAACTGGAAAGCGGTCGGACGGTGCGCGCGGCCCGGG
>JANPAO010000344.1:0-5236 GCA_031429955.1 Phenylobacterium sp.
ATCTCCAGCACCAGGACCGCCACCTCGCGCACCTCACCGCCCTTTGTGGCGAACCGGGCGGCTTGCGGAAAATCGGTGCGCCGGGAGACGGAGCAGACCTCCATCCACTTGTCGCCGTTGTCGACCTCCACATCCATGGTCACCTCGGAATAGGCCGGCAGCCGGTCTGACGCGACGATCCGGCTGGGCAGGCGCGTCATGGCCCCGATCATCCGCCGGACCGGCTCCAGGCACGCGGCGTGGTAGTCGTTGGCCGTGTCGGCGGTGAAGGCGCACTGGAACTCCATCTGCCAGAACTCCTTGAGCCGCATGTGTTTGCTCACCTGGTCCTGCTCCCGGCGGAATGACTTGCCCGCTTGCCAGACACAGAGCGGCATTCGCACCCGACCATGGCTGTTCAAGAGGTGCTGCATGTAGGCGTAGGTCGAGGCGGTGGTTTCCGGCCTCAGAACCAATTGGGGGTCCTTGGCTGAAAGGCGGTCCACCAGGAAGATGTCCTGGGGGCCGTAGGCATCTGACACAAGGTCGCGAGGCGTCAGTTGCGGGGCCTCCACCCGGCGAATGTCCCAGGCGGGGTTGGCGGCTGTCAGAAAGGCCGAGACCTCGGCGGCAAAGTGAGCCTGCATCATGTCGCGCAGGCGGATCTCACGGTCGGTCCAGTGGACCAACCCATTGGATTGATAAAGGGAAAGCACGGCGGCTCCTCCGATAGAATTGGGAATGGCAGGCTGAGCTTTACGTCCCCGGAGCGTCGGGGGCGGCATGCATCAGAGCCCCAGATCTATCCGGAGACGCGCAGACCTCGGCCGCTGCGGGCGCTCAGCGCGCTCCGCATCTGGGTCGAAACAGCCATGAGGTTCATCAGAGCCATGATCTCGCCTTAGCGGCGAGCCCCTTGCAGGTCAATCGCCGGCATCTCAGTAGGTATGAACATTGGTATCAGGCAGGCCAAGGATGCGCTTGGAGATGATGTTGTTCTGGATCTCGTAGGAGCCGCCGGCGATGGTGCTGGACTTGATCCGCAGATAGGCCCGTTGCGCCGCACGTTCTTCGGGTGTGAAGTCGTCACCCGTCCAGCCCAGACCGCCCTGACCCATGGCTTCCACCATCAGTTCACAATGGTCGGTGCCGATCTTCGAGCTGGCGTTCTTCATGATGGAGGTGGCCGCGCTGGGTCCATTGGCGTTGCGGGCCTCAAGGGCCACCCGCGCGATGGTCAGGGCATAGGCCCGAGCATCCATGTCGTGCTGGACCAGCCGGGTGCGGAAGTCGCGATCACTGAGCCGCCCGGTCTCGTCAACTCCCAGGTACTTCTTGGCGGTCTCGCGCACCGTCGCGGGATCATGCCGTGGCCGACCGTCGCCACCGCCCGAGAGGCCATTTCGCTCGTGCTGCAGCAACCGCTTGCCGACGGTCCAGCCCCCGTTCAGCGGACCCATCAAGTTTTCCTTGGGCACCTTTACGTCGGTGAAGTAGTTCTCGCAGAAGGGCGAGGAACCCGTGATCAGCAGGATCGGCCTTGGCTCAACTCCGGGGGTGCGCATATCGATCAGCAGGAAGCTTATGCCCTCGTGCTTCTTGCTGGGGTCGGTGCGGGTCAGGCAGAAACACCAGTCCGCATACTGGGCTCCAGAAGTCCAAATTTTTGAACCGTTTACGAGGAAATAATCACCCATATCCTGAGCTTTGGTTTGCAGGCTTGCCAGGTCCGATCCGGCGCCCGGCTCGGAGTATCCCTGGCACCAGCGCAGGTCGCCGCGCACGATTGGCGGGATATGACGCTGCTTCTGTTCCTCGGTTCCGTACTCCAGCAGGGTCGGGCCAAACATCATCACCCCCATGCCGCCAATGGGGTTCCAGGCGCCGATGGCACCCATCTCTTCGCGCAGGACCCGCGTCTGCGCCGCTGACAGGCCGCCCCCGCCATAGGCGGCAGGCCAGGTGGGAACGCCCCAACCCTTGGCCCCCATGGCCTCCTTCCAGAGCTTGTAGTCGCCTTCCACCGGCACCGGCGCTTCGGCGGCCGCGATGTCGCTGCGATCCTTGAGCGACGGCGGGAAATTCTCCACCAGCCAGGTTCTGGCCTCAGTGCGGAAGGCGTCCAGATCGACGTTGCCGAAGTCAGCCATGGTCGTTTCCTCAAATGTCTTGGTGCCTGCGTGGTTGAGCCCGCCTGCCTATGGACTCATCAGACGACCCGGGCGGCGGGCTGTCAACGGCAGGGTCAGGGCCGGGTCACCTCGTCCACGGCCTCGAGCCAGTGGCGCACCGGGGCTGTCGAGTCCGGTGCCAGGTGCATCCAACAGCCGATGTTGGCGGTGTAGATGGCACCCGGCTTGGAGGCGTTGAGGTGGCCGAGCTTGGCGGACTTCAACTGGCCCGACATCTCCGGTTGCAGCAGGGAATAGGCCCCCGCAGAGCCGCAACAGACATGACCCTCGGCCACGGCCTGCGGCTCGTAGCCGAGCCCGCGCAGCAGCGCCCCGATCTGGCCGGTCAGGCGCAGGCCATTCTGCAGGGTGCAGGGCTCGTGAACAGCGATCCTGGGATCGGTCGGTGCGCGCCTTGGCCGCAGATCCATCCCTCCCAAGAGCTGGACCGGATCGCGCACGAGGTCGGCCACCCGGCGGGCTTTCTCAACATAGGCGGGATCGTCGCGCAGGATGTCAGGATAGTCCTTGATGAAGGCCGCGCAGCCACTGGAATTGACCACCAGGGCCTCAGTGCCACCCTGGATGTCCGGCCACCAGGCGTCGATGTTGCGCTTGGCGGCTGCGATGCCGGTGCTCGGGGCATCCAGGTGAAAGCTTACTGCGCCGCAACAGCCTTGGCGTGGGGCTTCCACCAGGCTCACGCCGAGTCGGTCGAAGACGCGGGCGGTGACGGCATTGAAGTGGGGGGCGGCGGCCGATTGGGCACAACCTGCCAACATCAACATTCGGCGCGGATGTTGGGTGGTGGGAGCCGCGCCTGGGGCGATGCGGGGGGTGATCTTGCCCGCCAGCAACT
The DNA here is from genome assembly GCA_031429955.1 of Phenylobacterium sp. Classification (GTDB taxonomy): domain Bacteria; phylum Pseudomonadota; class Alphaproteobacteria; order Caulobacterales; family Caulobacteraceae; genus Phenylobacterium. The sequence goes on from JANPAO010000344.1 coordinate 3,010, forward strand.
TGGGCAGGGCCGGGCGCAACAGTCTTCCGACGAACAGGGCTGCACGCAGCAGGGCCGGTGAGGTGGTTACCCGGTCGATCAGACGGCGGACCAGACGGTGGCGCCAGGGGCGCCCCACCTGGGCCACAACCACCTCTCGACCGATGTCATAGAGCCGGTGGTAGGCGACGCCGGAGGGGCAGGTGGTCTCGCAGGCCCGGCAACCCAGGCATCGATCCAAGTGCTTCAAGGTCGTCTGACTGACCGGTTGGCCCTCCAGGGCCTGTTTCAGCAGATAGATGCGTCCCCTGGGACCGTCCAGTTCGTCGCCGGTGATCTGATAGGTGGGGCACGTGGCATTGCACATGCCGCAGTGAACGCAGGCGCGCAGGGCCTGGGCGGCGATCTCGCCACCGCTGGTCCCGGCCAGTGGCCCGCGGATAACGGTCTTCATCTAGAGGCCCTCATACATGACTCCAGGGTTGAAGATCCCTGCGGGGTCCAGGGCAGACTTCAGGCGCTTGTGGAGCGCAAGGACGGCGGACTCCAGGGGCTGAAACACATGGCCGTCGGGAGATCGCCCGCGAAATAGTGTGGCGTGGCCGCCTGCGCGCGCGGCCCGGGCCCAGACGGTTGGATCGACGCTGTCAGCCCCAAGCCATCTTTGGCCTCCAGCCCAGTCCCAGACGGTGTCCTCAAAGCCCTCGGCGCGGCCTGTCGGCGGCAGAGACACGCGCCAGAGCACCGCTCGGTGAAAGGCCGGGTGGGTCATATTACGCACGGCTTCCCAGGTCGATAGCGCTGCCTCCTCGCCGCCCAGTTCGGCGCAGGCCGCTGCCACGCCGGCCTCGCCGCCCGAGAGGCGTAAGTGCAGGCGGTCACCATCATGGAAAGCGCCAGACAGGGGCAGGGGGCGGCGCATCAGATTGGCAACCCAGGCGTGGGCCTTGCCTCCGTCGAGGTCGAAGACCAGGGCCCGCTCGGCGCGGGGCTGGGGCGTCACCCGCAGCGAAACCTCCAGGATCGGCCCAAAGGCACCCAGCGATCCCGCCATCAGCCGGAAGGCGTCAAAACCCGCCACGTTCTTGAAAACCGTCCCCCCAAACGCCATCACTTCGCCCTGGGGGTTCATGATCTTCGCGCCCAGGACATAGTCGCGCAGAGGTCCCATGAAGGGACGCCTTGGACCGGAAAGGCCCGTGGCCACCGCCCCGCCCAGGGTGCCGCTGGACCCAAACGACGGCGGCTCAAAGGCCAGCATCTGGTTCTGGTCAGACAGCAGGGCTTCAATCTCGGTGAGTGGCGTGCCGGCCCGGGCGGTGATCACCAGCTCGCTGGGATCATAGTCCACCACGCCCCGATGACCGGCCAGAGACAGAGCCAGGCCCTCCACTCGCCGCCCATAGAACCCTCGTGTGCCGCCGCCCTCCAGGCGCAGGGGTCCACCGGCGCGGACGCGCTCGGCCAGGGCCTCTGTCTGATCCAGGCTAGAAGCGGGGGAGGTGGGCAAAAGGCAGTTCCCCGTGGTGGACGTGCATCTGTCCGAACTCCGCGCAGCGCGCGAGGGTTGGGATGGCCTTGCCCGGATTGAGCAGGCCCTTGGGATCAAAGGCGGCCTTCAGGGCGTGGAAGGCTGCGATCTCGGCAGGACGGAACTGCACGCACATCTGGTTGATCTTCTCGCGGCCCACGCCGTGTTCGCCGGTGATCGTGCCGCCGACTGAGACGCAGAGTTCCAGGATCGCGCCGCCCAGGGCCTCAGCAGCTTCCTGGTCGCCCTCCTTGGCGGCGTCGTAGAGGATCAGCGGATGCAGGTTGCCGTCGCCGGCGTGGAAGACATTGGCGACTGCCAGGCCATGGACCAGCGACAACCGCGTGATCTCGGTCAGGACGCTGGGCTGGGCGCGTCGGGGGATCGTGCCGTCCATGCAGTAGTAGTCGGGGGCGATGCGCCCCACCGCCGGGAAGGCCCCCTTGCGTCCGGCCCAGAAGCGCCGCCGCTCATCTTCTGTCTGTGCCTGGCGGACTTCGGTTGCGCCACAGCGTGCCAGCAGGGCCGCGACCCGGGTGATCTCCTCGGCGACATCGGGGGCGGCTCCGTCCAGTTCGCAGAGCAGGATGGCGGCGGCGTCCTTGGGGTAGCCCGCCTTGGCGAAATCCTCGGCCGCGCGCAGGGCTGGTCCGTCCATCATTTCCAGGCCCGCCGGCGTGATCCCTTCGGCCATGATCTCGGCGACGGCCTGGGCTG
>JANPAO010000345.1:0-2351 GCA_031429955.1 Phenylobacterium sp.
CCTCCGCCTCCAGCCTCAGCACCGCGCGCCGAACAAGCCGCGCAGGTGCCGGACCCGAGTCCCGAGTCCGCAACCCTCGCGCCCCCTCAGCCCCCGCCGCCGGTCGCCGAGGGCACCAAGCTGACCAGCCCTGTGACGGCACCGGGCCACAGCGCCGCCCATGTCTCACAACCAGAGACACCTAAGGACCAGGTCGCGACACTCGCCCCAACGCCGACATCGACACCTGGGGTCACCTCTTCGGCGTCCGCGGGCTTCGACACCCCGTCCGGCTTTGAATCCGGCTCCGACGGTCGGGCCAAGGACGAGCCCCAGAAGGTCGAGGCCACGTCTGTCGCCGACGATGACAGCCTGCTCAATGCTACGGGACCGGCGGCGACGGCCGCCAACGCGACGGCAGAGATCAAGGCCGGACCCCACACCGTCGCCCACCTGGCCACCCAGATCATCAAGAAGCTGGAGAGCCGCTCGACCCAGTTCGAAGTGGCCCTGAACCCCCACGACCTTGGTCGCGTCGATGTCCGCATCGAGATCAGCAGACAGGGCAAGCTCACCGCTTCCATGTTGTTTGAGACGCCGCAGGCAGCCGCCGAACTGCGCGGACGGGCCAGCGAACTGCAGAAGGCCCTGGAACAGGCCGGCTTCGACATCAGCGGCGGTCTTCGCTTCGACATCGCCGCCGATCGGGGCCAGGGCGGCCAGGGCCAGTTTGGCCAGGATACCCAGAACCAGGGCGGCGCGCGGCGCAGCCAGGCCTTCCAAGCCGCCCTCGACAATGCCGATGCCACCGCCGACCTGGCGAGGTCTGGTCCCCTGAACCTCCAACGCCGGACCCAGTCCGGCGTCGACGTCCGCATATAGGAGCCGTCAAATGGTTGACGCTGTTGCATCCACCGGGGCCACCCCCACAGCCGCCCAGACCGGGACCAAGCGCCTGGCGGAGAGCTTCGACACCTTCCTCAATCTGCTGACCACGCAGTTGAAGAACCAGGACCCGCTCTCACCACTGGACTCCAACCAGTTCACCCAACAGCTCGTCCAGATGACCGGCGTGGAGCAGCAGCTCTATGGAAACGAGCTGATGGAAAAGCTTGTGGCCAATACCGGCAGCGGCATCTCCACCGCAGTCGCCCTGATCGGCCGCGAGGTTCGCGCCGCCACCGCCGAGACCGCGCTGAAGGACGGCAAGGCCACCTGGAACGTCAACCTGTCGCGCAATGCCGATGACCTGAAGGTCGAGGTGCTTGACGCCAAGGGTCGGACCGTGTTCAGCGCCGCCCCCGCCGACAAGACCGCCGGCGATCAGACCTTTACCTGGAACGGCAAGGACGCCACCGGCCGCCAGTTGGCCGACGGCGGACCCTACACCCTGAGGGTCACCGCCAAGGACTCCAGCGGAACCGCCGTCACCTCCAAGACCTCTGTCCAGGGCTTGGTCACCGGCGTTGAGCAGGTGGACGGCAAGACCCTGATCACCATCAACGGCGCCAAGGTGCCCTGGGAAACGGTGACCTCCATCAACCAGCCCGCCGTTCCAAATCCGCCGACACCCGTGGCCGCCTAAGGCCATCGCCCCTCCAACCTTGCGACCTCCGCAGAACGAAAGAAGGCAACAACCATGAGCATCAACAGTGCAATGCTCGCCGGCGTCTCGGGCCTGGTGTCCAATTCCTCGGCCTTGGCGGCCATCTCCGACAACATCGCCAACGTCAACACCACCGCCTACAAGCGCAATCAGGTGAACTACGCCAATGTGGTGACCGCCCAGGCGGTCAAGGGCCGCTACTCGGCCGGTGGCGTGCAGGCAGTGACCCGGCAATATGTCAGCCAGCAGGGTCTGATCAGCAGCGCCTCATCTCCCACCGATCTTGGCATCTCGGGCGACGGGTTCTTTGTCGTGACCCAGAAGGCCCAGGGCCTGACCGCCGCCGACAACCGCGCCTTCACGCGATCGGGTTCTTTCAGCGTCGATGCCGACGGCTTTCTGGTGAATGACTCCAAGCTCTATCTGCAGGGTTGGCCGGTGAAGGATGACGGCTCCATCGATGTCAGCCCTTCAGACCTGAGCAAGCTCGCCTCGATCAACGTCAAGAACCTGGGGGCCGCCGTCCGCGCTACCAGCAAGATCACCGTCAACGCCAATATCGATAAGACCGCGCCGACCTCGCCGGTGGACCTCACGAGCTATGTCGCCACCGCGGCCGCCACCAGCATGGCTGGCTACGCCGATGGCACCAACACCATCTACAAGCCCGACTTCAGCATCGAGATGAACGTCGTCGACTCGGTCGGCGGGTCGCACAAGGTCGCCATGTCGTTCATTCACGACCCGACGGTGACCAACCAGTTCA
>JANPAO010000346.1:0-2055 GCA_031429955.1 Phenylobacterium sp.
GTTATGTCCTGGCCGTTGAGGCCGCCGCGGGTCTTTCCGCCTAACCTCCTCAAGCCAAAGAAATCAGAGGTCCCCCCATGGCTAGCACCCCCAAGGCTCCCGCCGACCCGATCGACGCGCGCTTGGTGCGCAAACTGGCCGATATCCTCACCGATACCGGCCTGAGCGAGATCGAGGTGGAACACGGCGACTTGAAAATCCGTGTCGCCCGAACCCTGACCGCCGCGGCCGCGCCGCAACAGTACGTGCAGGCCGCCCCCGTGGCCGCCGCCGCCCCGGCCACGGCCGCAGCCCCGGCCGCTGCCCTTGACGCCCCACCCGCCGCCGACGCCCGCCGCAGCGGCGACATCGTCAAGTCCCCCATGGTCGGCACGGTCTATATGCAGCCCCAACCGGACGCCCCGCCCTTCGTCAAGGTGGGCGACACCGTCAATGCCGGCCAGACCCTGATGATCATCGAGGCCATGAAGACCATGAACCCGATCCCCGCCACCAAGGCCGGCAAAGTGGTGGAAATCCTGGTGGGTGACGGCGACCCCGTGGAGTTCGGCGAGCCCCTCGTGGTCATCGAGTAATCCGATGTTCGAGAAAATCCTGATCGCCAACCGGGGCGAGATCGCGCTGCGGGTCCATCGGGCCTGCAAGGAGATGGGGATCGCCACGGTGGCGGTGCATTCCGAGGCCGATGCCGGCGCCATGTGGGTGCGGCTGGCCGACGAGAGCGTCTGCATTGGCCCGGCCTCGGCGGCCAAGAGCTATCTCAACATCCCCTCGATCATTGCCGCAGCCGAGATCACCGGGGCCCAGGCCATCCATCCGGGCTACGGATTCCTGTCGGAGAACGCGCGGTTTGCCGAGATTGTCACCGCTCACGGCTTTACCTTCATCGGCCCGAAAGCCGAGCACATCCTGATGATGGGTGACAAAATCACTGCCAAGCAGGCGGTGAAGGACGCCGGCATCCCCGTGGTCCCGGGCTCTGACGGCGCCGTGACCACCGAAGAAGAGGCCTTCGCTGCGGCCCGCGAAATCGGATTTCCGGTGCTGATCAAGGCCGCCGCCGGTGGCGGCGGGCGCGGCATGAAGGTTGCCGCCACCGCCGAAGACCTGGCTGAGGCGGTCTCCACCGCCCGGGCCGAGGCCCGCGCCTCCTTCGGGGACGATGCGGTCTATATGGAGCGCTATCTCCAGACCCCGCGCCACATCGAGATCCAAGTCATCGCCGACAGTTTCGGCAATGTCTGCCATCTGGGGGAGCGCGACTGTTCTCTTCAGCGGCGACACCAGAAGGTGCTGGAGGAGGCCCCCTCCCCGGTCATCGACGCGGCCGGTCGGGCCAAGATCGGCAAGGTGGTGGTGGATGCCATCAGGGCCATCGGCTATCTGGGGGTCGGGACCATTGAGTTCCTGTACGAGAACGGCGAGTTCTTCTTCATCGAAATGAACACCCGCCTGCAGGTGGAGCATCCGGTGACCGAGGCCATCACCGGTATCGACCTGGTCCGCGAGCAGATCCGCATCGCCGCGGGCCTGCCGCTGTCCTTCCGGCAGGAGGAAGTGGTCTTCGAGGGCCATGCCATCGAGTGCCGGATCAATGCCGAGAACCCCAAGACCTTCGCCCCGTCACCCGGCCTGGTCACCGACTTCCATGCCCCCGGCGGTCTGGGAGTGCGCCTCGATAGCGCCCTCTATGCCGGCTACACGATCCCCCCCTTCTATGACAGCCTGGTGGGCAAGCTGATTGTCCACGGTCGCGACCGCGAGGAATGCATCGCCCGCCTCAACCGCTGCCTCGGCGAGATGGTGGTGGGGGGCATCGAAACCTCCATCCCCCTGTTCCAGGACCTGCTGCAACAGCCTGACATCATCGCCGGCAAGTACGACATCCACTGGCTGGAACGCTGGATGAAGGCCCAGGCCGACCGGGTCGCCTAGCGAGGTTTTTCGATAATTGTGAACCAGTTATCGGGGAAACTTTGGGTGAATTGTAAGGTACTGCGTAGCAAGACTGGTTGGCGGAGCCTATCCCCGCCCGAGATCCTCCCCCAGGCCGCA
>JANPAO010000347.1:0-16882 GCA_031429955.1 Phenylobacterium sp.
CGCTACATGTGCGCCCGCAGCGGCCAGCGGAACATCCTCAGCCTGAACGAGACCGCGCACCTGCGGGGTTAGGCAGCGGACGTCACGTAGATCTGAGCACACAGATGCTCCCCTTCTGGGGGGCTGGCGGCCTTGCCCTCCTTGAACGTCATCGTCGGGCCCTGTCCCGACGATCCATAATCTCCGTGTTGAGGAGAGGGGTGCGGCGGCTCCATTGTTGAAATTTGCCGGATCACGGAGATCATGGGTCCTCGGGACAGAGCCCGAGGAAGACGTTCGGGGGGCACCATTGAAACCCAACCCGCCCCGCCCCATCTTCGAAGTCATCTGGTCGTCGTGCCACGTTTGGGCGGGGACCAGAGAGTCGCTTATCTTGCGAGGACTCTGACATGAACCGGCCTATCGTCTTCGACTCGCCCTTTCTGCTGGGCTTTGAGCATACCCGCAGCCTCATTGAGCGTGCCGCCAAGGCCGCCGCTGAAAGCTATCCCCCCTACAATGTCGAGGATCGCGGCGACGGGGGTCTGAGGATCACCCTGGCCGTGGCGGGCTTCACCCCTGACACCCTGCAGGTGACCATGGAGGACCGCCAGCTGGTGGTGGCCGGCAAGCGCGAAGACGCCGGCAAGGCCGAGGACGCCTATCTACATCGAGGGATCGCCGCCCGAGGCTTCATCCGCAGCTTCGTCCTGGCCGAGGGCGTGGTGGTGGAAAAGGCTCTGCTGGAGCACGGCCTGCTGCACATCGACCTGGCTCGCCCCGAGCCCGACAAGCTGATCCAGAGAATTCCGATCCAAACTGCCGGCTGATTTCAGAGGCACCCAACAACCCCAAGGAGGCGGTCCTATGACGCCCAATCTGACCCATGAACAACTGGCCGCCCTGGGCGGTCCCACCCTGGTCTATGTCCGGCCCATCCGCGCCGCCGAGATCCTGGCCTCGACCCCCTCGGCCCAGATCGAGGGCGTGCAGCTCCAGCCCGACCAGATCCTCTATGCGGTCCACAGGGCCGATGGCGAACGTCTGGGGGTCATGGCCGACAAGGTTTCGGCCGTCGCCGCGGCCCTGGCCCATGAGCTGGCCCCGGTTTCGGTCCATTAAGCCCCTGACGGACTGAGGGCCTCCCGACCTCAGTCGCCCCGCACCCGCACCCGGGCCGTCACCTGGCGGCCCTCGGCGTCGATCACCACAAGCTTGTAAAAGCCCGGACCCTTGGGCCGCCAGATCGTGCGTCCGGAAACGGGATCGCGGGCCAGGGGCTGCCCCTGGGCATACCAGGTCAGGCCCTCCCCGCCCGCCGCCAGGACCAGACCCCGGGCGTCGGCACCAAAGCGTTCCACCTGGACCGTCGCGCCATCGGGGGGAAAGATCAGGCGGGGGCCTTGGGAGATCGTCTCGAGCCTTTGCAGGGCCGCTGGCGCGGACCTGGGCGCAATGGGCCGCGGTGCCGTGGCCGGGGCATCCAGCAGGTCGGCGACATCAAACAGCAGGGGCAGGGCGGAGTCGCGCCCGGTCAGCCCACCCCGTGCGCCACCGTCCGCCCGACCGGTCCAGACCAGAATGACATACTTCCCCACCACCCCGGCAGCGACAGCATCGCGGAACCCGTAGGAGGTTCCGGTCTTGAAGGCCATCAAGGGCCGCCCCTTGGTCAGGGCCGCTGGGCTCGAGCCTGCCGGTGGTGGGGTTTCCCGCAGGATGTCCAGCACCTGGGTGGCTGCGGCCGACCGCATCAAGCGCTCGCCGCCCTGGTGGGGCCGCCTGCGCGCCTCCACCTCTGTCCAGGCCAGCGGCTTGGCCACCCCGCCGTCCCCCAGGGCGGCGTAGAGGACCGCCAGATCCCGTAGGCTGATGCCCACACCGCCAAGGGCAATGGCCAGGCCCGGTGTGCGAAGCTGTCGTCGCGGGCGCACCAGGGTGACATCCACCGCCGCCAATCTCGCCTCGAAAGAGGCCGGGCCAACCTTCTCCAGCAGCTCCACCGCCGGCACATTCAGGGAGTGGGACAGGGCCTCGCGGGCCGTCACCTTGCCGTGGAACACCCGGTCGAAATTCTCCGGCTGGTAGTCGGCAAACCGGCGGGGAGAGTCGTCGATCTGGGTATCTGGCGCGGCGATCCCGTCATCGAAGGCAAAGCCATAGATGAAGGGCTTCAGGGACGAGCCGGGCGAGCGAATGGCCCGGGTCATGTCGATCCAGCCGCCCGGCCGGTCAAGGCCCCCAGACCCGACGACGGCGCGCACCGCACGGGTCTGGATTTCCACCACCAGGATGGCGGCGGTGGCTTCCGGCCCCTGGGCCCGGGCCGCGGTAGCCGCCAGGGGCTCCAGCCGTGACTGTAGGCCAGCATCTATCGTGGTCACCACAGAGGCCTGAGAGACCGGAGCGGCGCGGGCCAGTTGGCCGGCCACATGCCAGGCCAGGGCGGGGAAGGCGGCCCGCGTGGGCAGGGGGTCGCTGTCGGCCTCGCTGGCCTCCACCTCCGTCATCCGGCGGGCGCGAACCATCTTGTCTAGCACCGCCCGCCTGGCGGCGCGGGCCGACTCTGGACGGCGGTCGGGTCTGCGGACCTCCGGCGACTGAGGCAGGGCGATCAGCAGGGCCTGTTCGCTGTCGGTCAGGGTCACCGGCTCATGGCCGAAATAGGAGAGGCTGGCGGCGCGCACCCCCTCCAGATTTCCGCCATAGGGGGCCAGGGTCAGGTAGAGGGCCAGGATCTCGCGCTTGGAGAGCCGCGCCTCGATCTGCAGGGCACGCACCATCTCGATCACCTTGGAACCGAGGTTGCGGGGCCGAGGCTCCAGCAACCGGGCGGTCTGCATGGTGAGCGTCGAGGCCCCCGATGTGGCGCGCCCATGGACCAGGGCCGAGCCCATCGCCCGGACCACGGCTAGGGGATCGACGCCGGGATGGATCCAGAACCGCGCGTCCTCCACCGCCACCAGGCGGCGTTGAAAGGTCTTGTCTGTGCGGGCCAGATCAGCGCGAATTCGCCAGCGTCCGTCCTCCACCGGCAGAGCCCGCAGCCAGGCTCCGTGCTGATCCAGAGCCACCGGCGAGGATCGCTTGGCCCGCGACATGTCCGGCGGCAACAGGGCGTCGGCGGCAAACACCCCCATCTGCACCACCATCAGGGCCATCAGCCCCAGGGTGAGGTGGCGAACATCAGAAGCCCTCCCCCTCGATGGGGCAGGGTTGGGTGGGGGTGAGTCCGCTGAGTCGGGACGAACAGAACCGCTGGGCACCGACACCGACCCTGATCTACGCCTCGTCACCCTGCACGCACCCCCATCCCCGGCCCTTCCCCCATTGAGGGGGAAGGGGGGTCTTTATTACGGCCCCGGCGATATGGTGGTGCGATCGGCCGCCGTCCGGGCGTTGAGGGCCGGGCGGTACATGTCGCGGGCCTCGGCACCGGGGAGCAGGAAGTCCCCCGGCGTCACAGCGCGCGCCACATAGGCAAAGGCGAAGTTGGCTTTGCCAGCCAGGTCCATGGCCGCGACATAGCGGTCGTCACGGCTCTCCTGGACATCAGCACCCGACAGGGTTCCCAGGAACTTGAAGGGTCCGCTCTGAGCGTCTTCAGGCCCCAGCACCGTCTCGATCTCGAAGCCCGCCGGCAGGGGGTCATCGATCACCAGAGCCATGGAGCGCGCCTGGCTGGAGCGCCCGCTGACCAGTACGATCACCCGGTCGCCCTGACGCAGCTTCCGCGGGTCAACCGCCCCGCCAGCAAAGCCTACCAGCCGCTTGGACAGACTGATGCCGTTCTCACTGGCTGGCGGCGCAGCAATGGGTGTCCCCGTCACGGTCACCGTCCGCCACAGGGCGTTGCCACCGTTGAGGAAGCTGGCCTGGGCCAGCTTGCCCGCCGCCCAACGCGGCGCACCACCGGCCGGACTGAGCGGAATTGCCCCGGTGGCGGTCACCCGGATCGGGCCGGCGGCCTTCAGCATGACATGGGCAGCCTGCAGCAGCCGTGCCTGTTCCTGGGTATTGAGACTGTCGGGATCCTTGACGGCGTTCTCAAGCCGCCCCTGCAGACCGCGCGCCATGCCGCTTTCGCCGGCCTCGTAGGCCAGGGCAATAACCCCGGCCAGATCCCGCAGCGGGCTCTGGTACCAGTCGCTCTCCTCGCGATAGCCCAGGTCCTTGATGGCCTGACGCAGGGCCGAGCGGGCCCGGGCATGGTCGCCCATCAGGGCAAGGCCTGCCCCCACATGGGCCTTGGCAAGGGGCGATTTCTCACTCTTCATCTGGACGTCGTGCCACCAGCGCAACCGCCCAAGATCGCCACGCCCGCCCTTGGCCAGGACATAGAGCGCATAGGCCGAGGCGCGGCTGCGCATGACCTCCGTGGCCTTCTTGGAGGCCTCCGGCGAGCCCGCCCACCACTCCGGATACTCCGTGCGATAGGAGATAGAGACCCAGCCGGTGGGCTGGGACACTTGGCGCATGGCCGACAGGGCCCGGTCGATGGCCTGCTGCGGCACCGGCACCCCGGCTTGCTGGGCCTCGATCAGGAAGTCAGTGGCATAGGCCCCCAGCCAGGCGTCCGCCTCGCCATCGCCCACCCGCCAAAGACCAAAGGCCCCGTCCAGGGTCTGGCGATCCAGCAGCCGGCCCACGGCCCCGGCCAGGGCCGCAGAGGACCGTTTGACCTTCGGGTCGCCGGACACCTCCTGGGCATAGAGCAGGGGATAGGCCGCAGAGACCGTCTGTTCGGTACAGCCATAGGGATAGCGCGATAGGGCCACAGCGATCGGCCCGGGGTCAAAGCCCCGGAACGGCGAGTAGCTCACCTGCAGGGTCGCATCCCCCGCCGCCAGCCCGGAAAGCAGGTCCGAGGTTGGGGTATAGCGGCTGCCCGGCGTCTGCAGGGCCAGGGTCGTGCGGGTGATCGGGCTCCAGCCAAGACGGGTCTGGATCGGATAGTTCCGCGCCGTGCTGAACCCGGGTCCAGACACCGTGAACCCAACGCTGCCGATGCCGGCCCGGTTGGGGGCGTCAAAGGCGATGCGCTCAGCGATCCTCTGGCCCAGCGCCAGTTCATAGGCCTTCTTGAACGGTGCCAAGACCCCGCCCTGGGAGGTGAGCTGGGCGATGTACTGACCGACCTTCCCCTCCAGGTTGTGCAGTTCCAGGGTGGCATAGGCCCTGTCACCCGGTGCCAGGAACCGTGGCATGGCCAGATCGGCCACCACCGGCTCTCGCACCGTGAGCGGCTTGGAGGTCGAGCCCACGGCCGTATCGGTCCAGGCCACGGCCATCAGCCGCAGGTCGCCGTTGAAGTCGGGGGCGGGGAACTTGATCACCGCCTTGCCGTCCAGCCCGGTCTCCACCACGCCTGACCACAGGGCCACCGTCTTGATCGGGGTTACCGTCAGGCCCTCGCCACCGATCTCGTCGCCGCCGAAGCTGACATTGGCCGGTGCCCCCAGGTTGGGATCGAGCAGGCGGCCATAGTCGTCTCGATAGTCCAGGGTCAGCGCTTTCTTGCCGAAGTACCACTTCACCGGATCTGGGCTGTCGAACTTGGTGAGCCGCAGGATGCCCTCATCCACCGCCGCCAGGGTCACATGAGCCCGACCCCCAAAGCCCACGCCCTTGATGGTGATGGGCACACTCAGCGCGGTCTTGGAGTCCGCCTTTACCGGCGTGTTGAGCTCAAGGCTCAGCTTACGGTCTTTGGGATCAAGGGGCACATAGACCAGTCCCAAGGCCCGACGGGGCTTGGGCGCGGCCACGGGGTCACGCGGTTGCACCACGCTCACCAGCACATAGGCCCCGCCACCCCACGCGCCGTTGGTCTTCAGGCGCACGGTGGCACCGTCCTTGCCGACGGTGACGGTCTTGAAGTCGATCAACCGGTCGGTGGCCACAGCGATCTGGGCTTCGCCAGCATAGGGCGGCTTTAGGGTGATCTCGACGGTGTCGCCCTGGGCATAGGCCTTGGCCCCGGCGCTGACCCGCACGAAGTCAGGGGCCTCTACGTCCTTGGCCGGAGCCCCCCAGCCGGAGGCAAAGCGGATGACGCTCTTGGCCCCGCCAGGTCCGGTGAGCTCGACGCGGTAGTCACCCCATCCCAGGCGGCGCGCGATGCGGGCCGGCGCGGCGGTCCCGATATTCAGGCTGCCCTTCTGCACCACCACATCACGGCTGGTCCGGCGCCACTGCCAGCGACCGTCCTGCTGGAACCAGTCATAGTCCCAGTTCTCGGCGATCAAGCTATAGGCCACGCCACCGGCAGCCACCTGTTTGCCCGCCGCATCGGCGGCGATGACATTGAGGGCGATGGAGGGATCGCCATTGCCGCCGCTATCGCCCTGGTCAACCTTGACCCCCAGATAGAGTGCCTTGCCGCGCACCTTCAGGTTCAGGCCCTCGCGCACCGGCCGGCCGCCGGGCTCAAAGACACTGGCGGTCATGATGGCGGCCAGGGGCTGGGCCGTATCGCCAGCCTCGGTGCTCGGCAGCTTCAGCACCGCGCGGCCCTCGCCGTCGGTGACGGTCTGGCCGAGGTCGAGGTACTTTTCCTCAAAAGGCGTCACCTGATCGCCCCAGGCATAGCCTGCAAACTGCGGGAAGGGATCGGTGTCAACCTTGAGCCGCGCCTCGCCCTGCACCTGTAGACCCGCCCCGGCCGCGCCATAGAGGAACCGGGCGGAGACCTCCACATTGCGGATCTCTGCGGCCTTCAGCGGCACGCTCTCCTGGCCCACCGTCGTCACCGCCAGCCGTTGAGGCGCGAAATCCTCCACCGCGAAGGTCAGGCTGCCAGCCGGCTTGTCCAGGCCATCGATCTCGACCTTGGCGCTCCAGCGGCCGCGTGGCGCGCTCTTGGGCAGGACCACATCGGCCCCCACCGAACCCTGGGGTGCCCCGCTAAAGGCAAACCGCTTGAACTCCACCCCCGAGGGCCGGCGAATGACGATGGCCCCCTTGCGGTCCTTCACCGCCTTGACCTCACGGTCACGCAGCAGGGCATTGAGATGCACCGTCTCACCGGGGCGATAGATGCCGCGATCTCCATAGACATAGGCGTCCACCGCCGTGGCCGTGGCGCGGCCCTCGGTGCCCGATGCGTAGCTCTCTGAGGTGCGGCCGCCGATCCCCTGCTTGGACAGATCCACCGGTGCGCGGTCCAGGTCCAGCACCGCCAGATCGCCGGCCGCGCCATAGGCCATGACCATCTTGGCGTCGGCCGCGCCGGGGCCTTCCAGCAGGGCGTGGTCGAACCGCACCCGGCCCGAGGCATCGGCATTGACCACCGCCAGGTCCTCGCCATTGCGCGCCACCAGGGCGACCTTGACGCCCGGCATCACCTTGGCGGTTTTCAACGAGCGGACCACCACGTCCAAGGCCTCTGAGCCGTCATAGGCCGAGAGCGCCATGTCGGTGAACATCACCCAGCGGCGAGCCTGGGCCGGCGGATTGGGGTCGAGGCTCTCGCCGTCGTCCCCCTTGATGGCACGACCACCGGTGGCGTCGCGGGCCTTAATGACATAGCCGCCCGGCTTCATCTCCTTGAGCACAGCGCCCAGGGGGAAAACGGTGGTGGTACGATCGCCGGCGGTCTGGACATTGACCGCCACCTCGCCCTTCCAGACGATGCGCCCCTCGTCATCGGGGCTATCGGAGCCGTAGTCGTCGGAATAGCTTCCCTCGGCAGTGGGATCGGGTGCACTGATCGACTTTCGGACTAGGTTGCGGTCCACCACCCGCCAGACCTCGACATAGAGGCGATTGACGTTGACCGTCTCGATGCCGATCCCGTCGGCATCCTCGCGGGGCAGGATCACGCCTTCGCCAGCAAAGCCGACATAGGGCGGCTTCTCTCCGAAGGTGAAGTCAACATCGGCGTTGGCCGCCAGCACCTCGCCGCCCCGGGCCGGCAGGCCCTTCAACAGGGTCACCCGGCGGTCGGTAAAGCCGACCCCGGCCACGCAGAGTTCAGACCCCTTGACCGAAACCGCCGGGCTACTCCCCAGATCGGGCGCCACCAGCACAAAATCGGCATAGGACTTGGAAGGGTCCAGCGGCCGGGTCAGCTCGACGCAGGCCAGAGGTTCAGGCTTGGAGGCGTCGATCCGCGAGCGCCAGACCGCAAAGCCCTCCGGCTTGGGAACACCCCGCCGCGGGGCACCGGCCTCCCGGGGCTTGCCAAACAGCGACCAGCCCTGGGCACCGGGTTCCAGCTTGGCGGTCGGCCCCGCCTTGCTGGGACCAAAGAGGTGTAGTCCTTCCAGTCCCTTGGCCGCGATCACCCCGCCGCCAAAGCCCGCCACCAGGAGGACAGCAGCCAGCAGGCCCGGCACGCGGCTGCTCTTGGCGCGGTCCATCCAGGCCACAATCCGTCGGCGTGGCGCGGCGGGCGGGGCTTCCGGGCCAGAACCCGCCTCGGTCGCGTCGCCCTGGGGCGTCTCGTCGTTGGGAGTCATGGCCTGAATCCTGGATCATGGTGTGTCTGTTGTGAGGGAATGGCAAAGCCGGGTCACCGTCAATCCGCCCTTGGAAATCCTTTAGGCCAGGGCTCGGGGCGACCGCACCGCAATAGGCGTGCAATGGCTTGACTCTAAGGTGTCTTGGAGTCGTCATGCCCGACCATTGCTGCAACGCACAAAGCGAGGCTGCCCGTGACCGACCAACCCTTCGCCTACGCCCTGGCCCATGCCGAGCGTGGATGGTCTTGGTCGGTCTATGACGCTGACGGCCAGACCGTGGCCACGGGCCTGGATCACAGCCAGTCCGACGCCCAGGCCGCCGTAGAGGACATCATCCGTCAGGCGGCTCGAACCCTGCGAAGCTGAGGCTTGACGACAAGGGCTATGACTCGTTCCATCGCGGTCATGGCGGCGCAGATCGCGCCGCACTTTTCCCCTGCGTAAGGACGCGTCCTCCATGCGATCGCCCCTCTTTGCTGCCACGGCCCTGGCGCTGCTGACCTTCGGGCCGGCGGCGGCCCAGACCGAGAAGCCCACCCCGGCCCAAGCCAAGGCCTTTGTCGAAAAGGCCGAGGCCGATCTCGCCGCCATCGGCGAGTATGCCGCCCGCGCCGCCTGGGTTCGGGCCACCTACATCACCGAGGACACCCAATGGCTGGAAACCAAGGCCTCGGCTGAGCAGAACATCCTGGCCACCGGCTATGCCAAACAGGCCGCCCAGTTCGACGGCGTGGCCGTGGACCCGGTCACCGCCCGCAAGCTGAAACTCCTCAAGCTCTACCTGGTGACCCCGGCGCCAGATCGCCCGGGTGCGGCGGCCGAACTGTCGGCTCTGCAGTCGCGTCTGGACTCCACCTACTCCACCGGCAAGTTCAGCTATCAGGGCAAGACCCTGACCCTCAACGACGCCGAGGCGGTCATGGCCAAGAGCCGCGATCCGGCTGAGCTCAAGGCCATGTGGGAAGGCTGGCACTCCATCAGCCCATCGATGAAGGCCGACTACGTCAAGGCCGCAGCCCTCACCAACGAGGGGGCCAAGGGCCTGGGCTTTGCCGACACCGGCGCCCTATGGCGCTCCAACTACGACATGGAGCCCGACGCCTTTGCCGCCGAGACCGACCGCCTTTGGACTCAGGTTGAGCCCTTCTACCGCAACCTGCACTGCTATGTTCGCGCCCGGTTGAACGACAAGTACGGCGACGCCGTCCAACCCCGCACCGGGCCGATCCGGGCGGACTTGACGGGCAATATGTGGGCCCAGTCCTGGGGCAATATCTATGACGTGGTGGCGCCCAAGACGGCCACCTCCAGCTATGACCTCGACGGCCTGTTGGTCTCCCGCGGCTACACCCCGGTGAAGATGACCCAGACGGGAGAAGCCTTCTATTCCTCCCTCGGCTTCGCCCCCCTGCCCAAGACCTTTTGGGAGCGGTCCATGCTGGAGCGGCCAAGGGACCGCGAGGTGGTCTGCCACGCGTCGGCCTGGAACATCGACAGCCGTGACGACATCCGCGTCAAGGCCTGCTTCAACGTCAATGCCGAGGACTTCTACACCGTCCACCACGAGCTGGGGCACAACTACTATCAGCGGGCCTATGCCGACCAGCCGCCCCTGTTCCAGGGCTCAGCCAATGACGGCTTCCACGAGGCGGTGGGGGATCTCGCAGGCCTCTCGGCCCTGACACCCACCTATCTGGCGCAGATCGGGCTGTTGGATAAGGCGCCCGGTGCGGAGGAGGATATTCCCTTCCTGCTGAAGATGGCGCTGGACAAGATCGCCTTCCTGCCCTTTGGCCTGATGATCGACAAATGGCGCTGGCAGGTGTTTTCCGGCCAGGTGGACGAGGCCCACTACAACGAGGCCTGGTGGAAGCTGCGGGGCAAGTACCAGGGCCTGAGCCCGCCCGGTCCGCGCCCGGCCAACGCCTTTGACCCGGCCGCCAAGTACCATATCGCCGCCAGCGTCCCCTATATGCGCTACTTCCTGGCCTTCAATTACGAGTTCCAGTTCCAGCGGGCGGCCTGCAAGCAGATGGGCTGGAAAGGGCCGCTGCACCGCTGCTCTCTCTATGGCCGCAAGGATGTCGGCGAGCGGCTGAACGCCATGCTGGCACTGGGTCAATCCCAACCCTGGCAGGACACGCTGAAAGTCTATTCCGGCGAAACCCGCACCGATGCCAGCGCCGTGACGGAATACTTCAAGCCCCTGAACACCTGGCTGATCGCCCAGAACAAGGGCGAGCGCTGCGGCTGGTAGCACCCCGACAATGCCGGGACCTGCCCCTGGCCCCGGCATTTACCGCGTTGGGCGCATTATTCGTTTACGCTGACCTGCGACACTCAGCCTCCAAGCTGAGATCAGGGACGTGTCGTGCGCGACCAACCAAACCAAGAAGCCATCGGATTTCGGGCACAGTTCTTACGCCGGCTGCGGAGCGGTGGGCGGGACGAGAGCGGGGCGGCGGCGGTGTTTTTCTCCGTCTTCCTCATCCTGCTGGCCCCCCTGTCCCTGGGCCTGTTTGACGTCTATCTGGCCTCGACCCAGCGCACCAACCTGCAGGATGCCCTGGACGCGGCCACCCTGTTTGCGGCGAGGTCTACCGCCAAGACCTCTGCACAGGCCGATGCCGTCGGTGACGCAGCCCTGACCGCCAACCTGGTCCTGCCCACGGGCTCGACCGTGGTGGCCTCCAACTTCACCCTGGTGGGCGAAAAGGTGGTGGGTTACGCCGAGGTCAGCCCGCCGGCCCTGGCACCGGGCCTTTGGCCCCATCCCAATGTGAAAGCCAACTCCGAAGTGGTCCGCTCCCTGGACCGCCTCGAGATCGCCCTTGTCCTGGACAATACCGGCTCGATGGAAGGCACCAAGCTGACCACCCTGAAGTCCGCCGCCAACAGCCTGGTGGACAAGCTGGTGGTGGCTGCCGCCCGCAGTGCCGACCCCACACCGCTGAAGATCGCCCTGGTGCCGTTTTCCATGACCGTCCGGGTCCAGGGCACCACCAGCCTGACCGCCTACAACACCACCACCAAGTCCGGGGTCGGAATCCCCACCTGGCTGGACCAGGAGGCCAAGGAAGCGGTGATCGACGGCGTGGACAACTTCAATGTCCAGAGCGACCGCTTCGCCCTGATGAAAAAGATGGGGGTGTCATGGGAGGGCTGCGTGGAGTCCCGGCCCCCGCCCTATGACGTCCAGGAGACGGCCCCAACGACAGGGACGGTCGCGACCATGTTCGTGCCCTTCTTCTGGCCCGATGAGCCCGACGAGTCTGCCGGCTTTGATAACTTTACCAATGACTATCTCAACGACGGCGGCAAAAAGAAGGATAGCTGGTTGGTCCGCCAAAAGAACGCCGCCAAGTACACCAAGGCACCCAAGAGTGGTCAGTGGGACGACGGTTACACCTATGGACCGAACATGGGCTGCAGCTTGCAGCCCATGGTCCGCCTGACCACCAACACCGCCAGCATCAAGACGGCGGTGAACAATATGGTGGCCGTCGGCGCCACCAATATCCCCATGGGCATGATGTGGGGCTGGCACAGTCTGTCGCCCAACACCCCGCTGGCCGACGGTTCGGCCTATGGCACCACACGCCTGCGCAAGATCATCATCCTGATGACCGATGGCGAGAACACGATGGGCGACCCTGGATCAGACAATGAGTCCTACTACAGCGGCCTGGGCTATATCTGGCAGGGCCTGTTGGGGATCACCAGCGGCACGTCGTCCCAGCGGACAACCAAGATGGATGAACGACTGACCACCCTCTGCACCAACATCAAGGGCAAGGACATCACCATCTATACGGTTCGAGTCGAGGTCACGAGCGGCTCCTCCACCGTGCTGAAGAACTGCGCCTCGACCGCCGATAAGTTCTATGACGTGCAGGATGTCTCGCAATTGAACGACGCTTTCGACGCCATCGCCGCCTCCATCGACAATCTGCGACTGGCAAAATAGACGCAGGACTTGAGAACCCGCCGCCGGAGGCTTAGCTTAGGCCCCGGCGGGTCTGCTGCGGATCTCGTCGAAGGCAACAAATCCCAGAGACCTTAATTCTCTCTACGGGAGCTGTCCCTGTCCGGGCTCGTGGGCCCGGGCACATGGCGCCCACCTGGTACACCAGGTCCGAGGGGGTTTTAACCGTCCTTCACGGCTCTCGCGGCGCCGCCACCTGTTTTCCTGTAGAGGGACAGGGTGAGCGACATTTCCTCCAAGATCGAGTTTCGCAGACGCTTGCGCGCCCAACGGGCGGCTCTGGCCACTGCCCTGCCCGATGCCCCGGTCCAGGCCGCAGACAGGCTGCCCTTAGAGCGCCTGCCAGCACACGCCGTGTTTGCCACCTATCATCCCATGGGCGCGGAGATGGACCCTGGCCCCCTGTCGGGGCGCCTGATCGCGGCCGGTGCCCAACTTGCCCTGCCCGTCGCCGAGAGCCGCGAGGCGCCCCTGATCTTCCGCGCCTGGCATCCCGGTGAGATCCTGGTGCCAGATGCCCTCGGCGTGCTGGCCCCGCCGCCGTCAGCCCGCAGCCTGCGTCCCGACCTGGTCATCACCCCCCTGCTGGCCTTCGACCGTCTAGGTGGGCGACTGGGCCAAGGGGGTGGCCACTATGACCGCACCTTGGCGGCCCTTCGCGCTCGCGGCCCGGTCTTCGTCCTAGGCCTGGCCTATGCCGGTCAGGAAGTGGATCTCCTGGCGCTGGAAGCCCACGACCAGAGGCTGGACGCCATCCTCACCGAAACCGGCTATAGAGAGCTGACAATCAGCTAGGGACCCTGCATGCGCTTTGCTTTTTTCGGAGATGTGGTCGGCCGTGCCGGACGCGACGGAATCTCCGACCACCTGCCGGGTCTGCGCCGTCGTCTCGGTCTGGAGTTCGTGATCATCAATGCCGAGAACGCCGCCTCGGGCTTTGGCATCACCGAGAACACCGCGCGCGAGCTGTTTGAGGCTGGGGCCGACTGTCTGACGCTGGGCAACCACTCCTTCGACCAGAAGGAGGCCCTGACCTATATCGTCCGCGAGCCCCGCCTGATCCGACCGGTCAACTACCCGCTGTTTGCCGACACCCCCGGGCGAGGCTCCCAGATGTTCGAGACCGACAGCGGTAAGCGCATCCTGGTGATCAATGTCTTGGGGCGGGTCCATATGGATAGCCTCGATGATCCCTTTGCCTCGGTGGACAAGGAACTGGAGGCCTGCCCGCTTGGCATGGCGGTGGACGCCGTGGTGGTGGACATGCACGCCGAGGCCACCAGCGAGAAGATGGCCATGGGCCATTTCTGCGACGGCCGCGCCAGCCTGGTGGTGGGTACCCACACCCACGTCCCTACCGCCGACTGCCAGATCCTCAACGGCGGCACCGCCTACCAGACCGACGCCGGGGCCTGCGCCGACTATGACAGCGTCATCGGCAACCAGAAGGAAGAGCCCCTACGGCGCTTCACCACCCGTATCTCCGGCGGCCGCTACAAGCCAGCGGAAGGGCCAGCCACGGTCTGCGGCGTGTTCGTCGAAACCGACGATGCCACCGGCCTGGCCCTGCGGGTCGAGCCGATCCGCATCGGTGGCAGACTGTCTGAAACCATACCGCGGCTGGAGGCCGTGGCGGTTCAATAGGTCAGCGGCGTGTTCCGGGCAGGGTCGCCAGGGTCAGCTTGCCGTCGCCATCGCGATCCAGCAGGGAAAATCGCTTGCCGGCGGCCTTGGCCCACTCCTCGGTGGTGATCTTCCAGTTCAGATCGCCGTCGGCACCGCGTACCGGTTGCGGCTCATTCAGCAGGCCAAAGCGCGTTGCGCCTTCGCGCGGTGCCAGGCCGCGAGCACCGCCGCCCGGCGGGATCAGACTGGCAGAGCCCTCATCACCGCGACGCGGACGACGGGGCGGGGGTGCCTCGTCCTGGGGATCATAACCCAGGATTTCCGGCGCGATCTTGGTCTCGTAGGCGCGGTTCTCGCCATCAACGATGACCCCGTCGCCATTGGCGTCCACCACCTTGAAGAAGGTCAGAGCGTCGGCGCGAAACTCCGTTAGGGTCAGGGCTTGGTCGTGGTCGGTGTCGGCACGGGAAAACCAGGTTTCCCGGCCCCCGCCGCCGCGAAAGGGCTCCCCTGCCGGGCTGATGAACAGGCGTCCCTGCGGCGGGGGTGGTCCCGGCTGGGCGGTGGCCGGCAGAGCGGCCAGGGCCCAAAGCATGATCGGTGTCACGAGACGAAGCATGGGCGTGTTCCTGAGTTTGAGGGTCACATGTGCCCAGCCCCCTGGGGCCGAACTAAGCCCGGGCTGCAACGCCCCTGCAATCTTCGCCCTGGGGCTTGGAGGGAAGGGGGATGGGGCCTTAAACATAGGCAGACGCACCCGTCCCAAGGTCGGAGACCTCCCCATGCCCCGCTTTCTCGCCCGCGTGCTGATCGCAGCCCTCGGTCTCTGGCTGGCCGCGACCCTGCTCAAGGGCGTCTCCTATTCCGGCTGGCCGGTGTTGCTGATCGCCGCCCTGCTGCTGGGGCTGGTCAATGCCATCGTCCGGCCGGTTGTGTTTCTGCTCACCCTGCCCCTGACCATCCTGACCCTGGGCCTGTTCCTGTTGGTGGTGAACGCCGCCATGATCGGGCTCGTTGCCCTTTTGCTGCCAGGCTTTACCGTCTCGGGCCTGGGCTCAGGGATCGCTGCGGCTGTCATTGTGGGCGTGGTGAGCTGGGCGGGCCAAGGGGTGCTGGGCGGGGATCGCTGATGGCCACCTTCCTGCTGCGTCACAAGGGCGAGCTGGGGGTCGAGTGGACCTTCCTACGGGCCAAGTCGCCTGGCGCGATCACCACCGCCTTCCGCGACATCGAGGTGGTGGAGCCCTGGCCCGACTGGGCCACACCGCAGATGGTCAAGGATGTCGGGGTCTATGAGATCAAGGGCCCGCTGAGCCCGCTGCTGGAACGCCTCAAGCGGTCCTCATGAAAAAGGGGCGGCACCCTGCGGTGCCGCCCCAAATTCTTGAGCGCTGATGGGCGTGGACTAGAAGTCCATGCCACCCATGCCGCCCATGCCGCCGCCGCCCATGTCGCCGCCGCCTTGGCCGCCCTTCTTCGGGGCCTCGACGATGGCAGCCTCGGTGGTGATCAGCAGTCCAGCCACGGAGGCCGCGTCCTGCAGGGCGGTGCGGACCACCTTGGCCGGGTCGATGACGCCGGCCTTGACCATGTCCACATATTCTTCGGTCTGGGCATTGAAGCCGAAGGTCGCCGAGGCGTTCTCCATGACCTTACCCACCACGATCGAGCCTTCAACGCCGGCATTCTCGGCGATCTGACGGATCGGGGCCTGCAGGGCGCGGCGCACGATGGCGACGCCGGCCTCCTGGTCGGGATTGTCACCCTTGAAGCCGTCCAGGATCTTGGACGCCTTCAGCAGGGCGACGCCGCCGCCGGGGACGATACCTTCTTCAACCGCCGCACGGGTGGCGTTGAGGGCGTCGTCGACGCGGTCCTTCTTTTCCTTCACCTCGACTTCGGTCGAGCCGCCAACGCGGATGACCGCAACACCGCCGGCCAGCTTGGCCAGACGTTCCTGCAGCTTTTCCTTGTCGTAGTCGCTGGTGGTGTCTTCGATCTGGCGCTTGATCTGGCCGATGCGGCCTTCAATGGCGTCCTTGGCACCCGAACCGTCGACGACGGTGGTGTCGTCCTTGGTGATGGTGACCTTCTTGGCCTTGCCGAGCATTTCGAGACCGACGTTCTCGAGCTTGATGCCCAGGTCTTCGCTGATCAGTTCACCGCCGGTCAGGATGGCGATGTCTTCCAGCATGGCCTTGCGGCGATCGCCGAAGCCCGGTGCCTTGACGGCGGCGACCCGCAGGCCCCCGCGCAGCTTGTTCACCACCAGGGTGGCCAGGGCTTCGCCCTCGACGTCCTCAGCGATGATCAGCAGGGGGCGGCCCGACTGGACCACGGCTTCCAGGACCGGAAGCAGGGGCTGCAGCGAGGTCAGCTTCTTTTCGTAGAGCAGGATCAGAGGCTCTTCGAGTTCGACCTCCATCTTGTCGGCATTTGTGATGAAGTAGGGCGACAGGTAGCCGCGGTCGAACTGCATGCCTTCGACGACGTCGAGTTCTGTCTCGGCGGTCTTGGCTTCTTCAACCGTGATGACGCCCTCGTTGCCGACCTTGGCCATCGCCTTGGCGATCATCTCACCGACTTCGGTGTCGCCATTGGCCGAGATGGTGCCGACCTGGGCGATTTCGGCGTTGGTAGTGACCTTCTTGGCCGACGACTTGATCTCGGCCAGCACCTTGGTGACAGCCTTGTCGACGCCGCGCTTCAGGTCCATCGGGTTCATGCCGGCGGCCACTGACTTCAGGCCCTCGGTGACGATGGCCTGGGCCAGCACCGTGGCGGTCGTGGTGCCATCGCCGGCCTTGTCATTGGTCTTGGAGGCGAC